>DATBAY010000392.1:0-18458 GCA_036271295.1 Lacipirellulaceae bacterium
TTTTTGGAGCTTGCAACTATGGTCAAGCAACAAATTGGCGAGTTTGTTGATTCGTGGATCGTGCATAGCAAAAAATAGGCTGGAGTCTGAGGGTTTGGGACCCGGAGAAAAAGGCGATTCGGCAGCACGCAAAGCCGTCGATTTCTTATGGGCTGCGACGGTCAACCATGATAGGCTGTTCGGCTAAGAGCAACAACCTTCGGTGACGTCTCGCGCCGTATAATGGAGTATCTACCGAGCGCTGTACAAAGGATTCGCAATGAGCATCGAGTCGCCGCCGTCATCTGGTCACGAGGGAAAATCGTTTGCTGAAACCGCACTCGCGCTGGGCGGCAAGAGCGCCGATGAAGCGCGGCGAACCGGGGCGATCGATACGGCGGACGACCAGGTCGAAGCGCTGTTCGCTCCGCAATACCAGACGGTGAACAGCCCGGCTCATCGCGCGGTCTGGGACCGCGGCGTGCCGGTCGAGCTGTTTCAAAGCCAGTCGCCTATCACGCCGCCAGAAGTTCAGCGCGTGATGGATGATTCGGTAGCCGTTGTCCAACGGCATAAGGCCGCAGGGACACTACTAAACGAGGAAGGCAAAATTGCCGAACCGCTGCTCGCCGACTTGGGAGCCGCCGGTTATTGGGGCCTGCTCGTTAGCAAAGAGTACGGCGGATCTGGGGCCCCATTCAGCTCATTCGCCGCATTCCTGACGCGAATGGCGCTCGTCGACCCCACGGTGGCGGGCCTGGCATCTGTCCACGGTTGCATCGGTGCGGTCGATCCCGTGCGGACGTTCGGCAACGCGGAGCAAAAGCAGCGATTTCTGCCCGGCCTCGCCAATGGTTCACGGCTGAGCGCGTTCGCACTGACCGAGCCGTGCGCGGGAAGCGATCTCACGGCGCTGCGAACAACGGCGGTGCGCGATGGAGATGATTACGTCGTTAACGGCGAGAAGTTGTTCATTACCAACGTTGTGCCGGGCCGCACTATTGGGCTCGTTTGCCTGATTGACGGTAAGCCAGCTGTGCTGATTGTGGAATTGCCGGCGCAGGAAAATGAGCATTTTCAATTGCGCAAGTATGGGCTGTGGGCGCTTAAGCATACGTACAACCGCGGCATCATCTTTCGCGACTTTCGCGTGCCGGCGGCCAACCTGCTCTCGGCGCCGCGCGGCGATGGGCTCACGATCGCGTACCACGGTTTGAATCTCGGGCGCGTCGCGCTCTGTGCGAACGCGGCCGGCACCATGAGGTTGATGATGGCGAGCATCATCCCTTGGGCGCGCTTCCGCCGCACGTACGGCGCCGAGATCGCCTCGCGCGAGCTCGTGCAGCGACGACTGGGCGAGCTTGCTGGGCTCATCGTGGCTTGCGACGCGCTAGTGGCGTGGTGTTCGGGACTCATCGATCGCGGCTATCGTGGAGAAATGGAATGCATTGTCGCCAAGATTTTTGGCAGCGAGGCGCAGAAGCACGCGGCGATCGAGTACTTCATGAAGACACATGGCGGCCGGTCGTTCCTGCATGGCCACAACTTCGGCGATAACATTCACGAGTACCTCGCTCCGTGCATTTACGAAGGCGAAGGCGAAATGCTCGGCATGGGCTTCTTCAAATCGCTCGTCAAACATCATGGGAAGACTTATTTTGAGCCGATCGGCATAACGCTGGCTGCGGCCGGTATCCGGCAACCGAACCCACTGAACCCGGCGCACATGTGGGCACTCAAGGGCGTGGCGCTGCCGTACATGAAATGGGTCGCCTCCAAGCGATTGACGCCGCTTGCCAAGCCGAACTTGCTAGCGATGCCGAAGTCGCTTCACGAACACGCAGCGTTTGCCTGCGAACGGTTGCAGCGAATGGCGCTCGAAATCTCGAGCACGATGAGCCGCTTCCAATTGAAGCTGGCCGATCGCCAGTGCCGCATGGCCGAGCTTTCGCAGCGCTGCCAGGATGTGATTACAATACTGACGACGAGTTTGTACGGCGCGCGAAGCAGCGACCCGTTAGTTCAGGATGCCGCCGACTTGCTGTGCGAAAATATGCAGCAGCGACTGAACGGCCGGCGCCCATCGAATTATTACTTCCGGCGGGTGACGGCACTCGGTGCGAAAATCGCCGAGGGCAAGTTCAGTTCCATTGCGGGCGTCGAAGCCGAATCGATTCTCATGCCGTATGAGCAATGACGAGACGAATGGCGAGGGCTCTGAAGACTCGGGACCTTCGCCGCTGCGCAGCGTTCACACGACGAACTTTCCGGCGATTCTCGATCAGCTCGGTAGCTCGCTGCTCGTCACCACCTACCAGGCCGGCAAGCTTGTAGTAGTGCGTTCCGATGGCGGCGTCATCAACACGCACTTCCGGGCTTTCAATAAACCAATGGGATTGGCCGTCGCGCCGGGCCGGCTGGCAATTGGTACGGCGGTCGACGTGTGGGAATTCCGCGATGTGCCCGCCGTTGCTGCGAAGCTCGATCCACCGGGCAAACACGACGCTTGTTATCTACCCCGCTCCGCCCACGTCACCGGTGATATCCAGATTCACGAGATGGCGTATTGCGAAAATGGGCTTTGCTTCGTGAACACGCGCTTCTCGTGCCTTGCTACACACGATCCGGACCATAGTTTCGCGCCCCTCTGGCGGCCGAAGTTTATCTCGCAATTGACGCCCGACGACCGCTGCCATCTCAACGGACTCGCGTTGAAAGATGGCCAACCGAAATGGGTGACGGCACTCGGTGCGACCGATACAGGCGGCGGTTGGCGCGAGAATAAAAAGAGCGGCGGCATTCTCATCGATATCCAGACGCAAGAGATTATCGCTCAAGGCCTGTCGATGCCTCACTCGCCGCGCTGGCATGCAGGGCGACTGTGGTTGCTCGAATCCGGTACGGGCAGCCTTGGCTACATCAATCAGAATACGGGGCGGTACGAATCTATCGTACGGCTCGATGGGTTTACGCGCGGCCTCGAAATGATCGGCAACCTCGCGTTCATCGGCCTGTCACAAGTCCGCGAGACCGCGGTCTTCAGCGGTATTCAAATCACCGAACGACTACAAGAGACGGAGCGCACTTGCGGCGTGTGGGTTGTAGATATCCAGCGTAGTCAGGTCGTCGCGTTTTTGAAATTCGAAGAAGCTGTTCAGGAAGTATTCGCCGTCACCCTTTTACCTGGTGTCCGTTTTCCTGATCTCATCAACGACAATCCGGAAGTCGTAGGCAGTTCATTCGTGCTACCCGATGAAGCACTTCGCGACGTGCCGGCGGAACTGCGGGCTGTTGATGGACACTAGTTCTGAAGGGGCATGTGGCAACTATGAAATCCCTCACCAAAGAACTTTGGATGAACGTGCCGCAACGGCGGGCGATCGTCTCGATTCACCGGGACGTGGAGAAGCTCGTTGCTGAAAGTGGCGTGCGCGAAGGCCTCGCGCTCGTCAACGCGATGCACATCACCGCCAGCGTATTTATTAATGACAATGAGTCGGGTCTCCACGAGGATTATGAGCGGTGGCTCGAAGAGTTGGCCCCGTTCGATCCGTCGCCCGAGCGATATCACCACAATCAGACGGGCGAAGATAATGCGGATGCTCATCACAAGCGGCAGATTATGGGCCGCGAAGTGGTGATTGCGATCACCGAAGGCAAGCTGCACCTTGGGCCGTGGGAGCATATTTTCTATTACGAGTTCGACGGCCGACGCAAGAAGCGTGTCTTGGTGAAGATCATAGGTGAGTAACGGCTAACACGGCTTAGCCGAACTTTACGAACTCGCCTGATTCTTTCACTTCCACGCGAATGAGTTTGCCCTTCGCGTTTTTGCCCTGCACCTCGTAGCTGCCATCGGCACGTTTGATGGCGTCGTTAAATCGAACGCTGGGGTCTTTCGCGCGGGCCGTTTTCAGCACGACGGCGGGAACCTGATCGATCGGAACGTTCGCCTTGATCTGAGTAACGGCCGGCTTGCCGCAACCTGCAATCGCCAGACTCAGTGCAACTAACAAAGACCGCTGCATTAGTAACTTTCCGAGATCGATTCGCCGCCGGCGCGTGTTGCCAGAGCTTGATACGTGTCGTACTTGATATCGGAGCCTATAAACGATACGTGTCCATCGACAAACAGAAAGTGCGCGCCGCTGCCATGCAGACTGTAGAACTGGTTGATGTCTTGCTTAGCTGATCCGGGCGGCGCATCTTCGCCGGCGTGACCGAGGGTCATGCCCGGACCGCCTTCCATCACATCTTGAGCTTGGTTGTTTTCGTCTTGCGGGTAGAGCGCGGCCCCGGTCACGGAGCCGACCCACGTCGCGGGGCCGAGTTGATGCGTTCGCTCGCCTACGGCCAGCGTTTTGCTCGTACCATCCGTCACGTCCTTGGTCGTGACTTTACTGTTGCGAAAGTACATGCCGTCGCCGTCGGATCCCGGCTCCCCTGTGCCGTAGACGGCGACATAATTCGACTCGGCCACGTCGCAAATCGCACTGCCACTGGGTGATTTTGCGGTCCAGGTGTGGCGAAAATCTTCAGTGGGGCAAAGGTAATTGGGAATCACGTTCAAGCGAACGATGTTCGAACTATCTTCGATTGGTCGATCCAGGTGAATCGCATTGTAAATGCTATTCTCCTCCATCTCTGGCAGGATAAGGGCCGCCCAGCCCCATCCGGGCCCCGTGTCATTGCGACTCGCATCGATGTCGGAGAGGTAGCCCGAGGGGAAGACCTTGTGATTGGATTCGTAGTTCAACAGCGCGAGCCCAATCTGCTTCAGATTGTTTTGGCATTGCATGCGCCGAGCAGATTCGCGCGCGGCCTGCACGGCGGGCAGCAACAAAGCGACTAATACCCCGATGATCGCAATAACAACCAGAATCTCAACCAGCGTGAACGCGCGTCGCATGGCCACCTCCATCTACGATGAATATAGTCGATCGGACGGGGTCTGGTCAAAGTGAGGAGTAGCTTTCCGCTAATTGGAGAGATTCGGGCCGCTATCGGCGGCGAATTAGCTCGGAGAAGTCCTCGCGGCCGGCGTACCTTTGCGCCAAATCGTTGACGTACGCCTGCTGTTTTGTCTCGGCGAATGTGCCATGCCGTTCGATGAGGCCTTCATCGAACGCGAGTTGGTCTGAGTAGCCTGGAAGGAGGGTGCGATAATCGGTCGTTATTCGGTTCGGCCGAATGCGATTCACATGCTGCACGATATTTGAGGTGCAGTTGTTCGTGAGGGTATCGTAAAACTCGGGCTCGGTCGAAAGCTTATTCACGCGGTTCAAGATATCGACGAGCAGATCGCGGGCCGCCTCGGGCGTGGCCGTCGTGTGGTACAGGTAAACGTGCTCGCCGTTGTACACGCTCCGAAATTGAATGACGTCGCGCTCGTCCGCTACCACGTAAATCAGCTCATACTGATTGAGGCTGCCTTCCAGCGGGTTGTATTTTTCGTTTCGCTCCTTGCGCGTTTCGACACTGACTGCCAAGTGCTCGGGCTTACCGTCGGCGCCATCGAGCTGAAAGCTGAGCATGCAATGGGCGATCGCCGGAGCGCCGTCGAACGGCACGACAATGTAGTCGACGCCGCGAACGCGGTTGAGATCAATCGGCTTATCGTAATAATCGACCATGTATACGTCGTTCGCAAAATACTTGCAGTTGCGAACGTTGTGCACTGTTACCTGATTACCGTTGAACTCCGCCGTGGGTAGCACGGCTTGCTCGGGCGTCCAATCGCGGAAGTTGGACGGTGTGAGGCGTTTGTCGATCGACACACAACCCGTGAATAGAAGAAGCAGACACGCCAATAAACTTCCGCGCGCAGCGCGGGCGCAGAACGTTCGACAGCGCTTATGATCGCGACGCAAACTGCGCACGGGCTAATATCGGCCGAGTGGCGATGAGGAGGTAGAAAAGCGGCGGAGTTTAGCTAGCCGGAGAGTGTCCGGCAAGAAAGGATCACTAGCCGCCAGCATCGCTAGCAGGTTTCCGTGTCCAATCTCTACAGCCGACAATTCGTGATCGTCGTTTCTAGAATTGCCGTAGCTCCGAGAGCTTCCAGCTGCTCCATGATCTCAATCACCTGGCTGCGCTTGACCATTGCTCGAACGGCGAACCAGCCGGATTCTTCCAGTTTGCTGATCGTCGGCGATTCGAAGCCCGGGGTCACTTTTTCAGCTTCGCGCAGCTTCTCCTCGGGCACGTTGTATTCGAGCATCGAATAACTGCGCGCGATCACGATGCCCTCCAAGCGGCGGACAACGCGATCGGCCAACTGGGTGTGCGGTGTCGTTTTGTTCTGCACGAGCACGGCCTCGTAGCGGCCGAGGTCGTCCAAGACCATCAAGTGATTCGCGGCCAGGGTGCTGCCAGTTTCCACCAAGTCGACGATCGCGTCGGCGATACCAAGCGTAATCATCACTTCGACCGAACCGGTGAGCTGCACAATGTGAGCGGTGACCTGGTGCTTTTCGAGGTACTTCTGTGTGACGTGCGGAAAACTGGTGGCAATGCGGCGACTCGCCAAATCGGCAGGCTTCTTGATCGAACTATCGTCTGGCACGCACATCGAGAGTCGCCAATTGCCCATCCCGAGTGGCAAGCGGGTCGTGAGCTCGACGCCCGTTTCGTCGATGAGGTCGCCGCCGGTGATTCCCATGTCGATCGCGCCTTCGGCACACAACACGGGGATGTCGTCGGTCCGCAGGAACGTGACCTCGATGGGCATATCGCGAACGCGGGCAAACAAGCTGCGATCTTGCCGACGGAATTTAAGGCCGGCTTCCACGAGCAGCTGCGAGGCCATCTCGGCCAGGCGGCCTTTGCTCGGAATTCCAATGCGAAGGTTTTCGGTCATAGATCGATTTTACCAACCGCAGCTAGCGTTTGGTTTTTGATTTTACCTTCGCTTTTGCCTTGGGTTTATCGGGGGTTTTTTTGCCCGGCTTGCGGGTCTTGGCTGTTGGCGTCGCTCGCTTTAAGGATGCGGCTGGCTTGGCCGTTACAGCGACTTTAGGAGACGCCGCTTCTGCCGGAGTATTTAATTTGCGTGACGCTTTCTCTGCCAACCCCGAGACACCAAACCGGCGAGAAAGTTCGTTTTCCAGATCCGCCAACGTGCATTTACGGTGTTCCATGAGCACCAGCAAGTGGTAAACGAGATCTCCCACCTCGCGAATAAAATGCTCGCGGCCAGCATCTCCAGCTTCGCCCGCAGCCTCGACGACCTCGCCGGCTTCCTCGGTTATTTTGGCCCCGATTTTCGAGAGCCCGCCAGCCAGCAATTGACTCGTGTAGGATTTCTCGTTCGGCTTCGTCGCCCGGGCGGCGATCGTTCGTTCCAATTTTTCAAGCGGACTCGCACTACTCATAAGGTGTCGTATTCCCAACCAATGATTCAGTCACAACAATAATCTTGGTCACAGTTTAGGTAGCCAAAGGCGATGCCGCAAGCGACGCCATTTTTGACGCTCTCACTACGGATTCCTAGTCCCAATGTCTGCCACGTTTCACGATTGTTGGTTTCTGACCGGCGCAACCGCCGTGGGAAAGACGGCGATCGGCGTTGCACTCGCGCAGCGGCTCGGCGCGGAGATTATCTCGCTCGATTCAATGGCGATCTATCGCGGAATGGATATTGGCACCGCGAAGGCTTCGCCAGAAACCCGCGAGCTTGTCCCGCACCATCTCATTGATATTGCCGACCCGAGCGACGAGTACAGCGTGGCGCAATACGTTGATGCGGCCGCCGCGGCCGTGACTGATATTCGTAATCGAGGCAAAGAACCACTCTTTGTGGGCGGCACGCCCCTTTATTTGAAGAGCTTGCTGCGTGGCTTGTTCGATGGCCCGCCGGCAGACTGGAAACTCCGCCGCGAAATCGAAGCGGAATTGCCGCATGTAGGTAGCCAGGCTCTGTTCGATCGGCTTGCGCAGGTCGACCCCATCGCAGCATCGAACATTCACCCCAACGATACGCGGCGCTTAATTCGCGCGCTCGAAGTCTACCGCGCCACAGGCGAGCCGATCAGCCATCAACAAATGCAATTCGAAGAGGGCAGGGCGGCGCAAGATTGCCATGTGTTCGTACTACGACGTCAGCGAGAAGAACTACACCAACGGATCGAAGCCCGAGTGCGATTGATGGTCGAGGCCGGTCTTGTCGACGAAGTTCGAGGCCTCACTCAAAATGGCCGCGAGCTGAGCCGCACCGCACGACAAGCAGTGGGCTACAACGAAGCGCTCAACTACCTAAATAGTGAATACGACCACGATGAAATGATTGCCCGGATCATCTACCACACGCGGCGCTTTGCAAAACGGCAAGGTACTTGGTTCCGCAGTTTGAGTGAGTGCCGGTTCATAGATATTTCCGGTGACCCTGATCCCACGACGGTGGCAAGCGAAATTGCAGATGCCATATAGCCCCCGGCGATTCGCCAGGGGCTAAATAGCTCGCTTGGCCGTATCCCGCACCCAATGTCCGCTCCGACCGCCCCATTTTTCTTCGAGCTGAATCGGGCCAATCGTGATGCCGCGATCCACACCTTTGCACATGTCGTAGATTGTGAGCGCGGCCACGCTTACAGCGGTTAGTGCTTCCATTTCTACGCCGGTTTTGGCTTCAATTTGCGCCGTGGCTTCGATGCGCAGCGTTTGCTCGTCAAGTTGCGAAAACTCGATCGCGACTGATTCGAGCGGCAACGTGTGACAGAGCGGGATCAAATCCGCCGTACGCTTAGCTGCCATGATCCCCGCGATACGGCTGATCTCTAGCACATCGCCCTTGGCGACGCGCTTGTCGAGTATGAGCGTGAGCGTTGAGGTGCTCATACGCACCAGGCCGCTCGCGCGGGCGAGGCGCTTGGCTACGGGTTTACCGCCGACGTCGACCATGCGGCTAGCGCCTTTGTCGTCGAAATGGCTCAGATCTGTCATTTAAAGTGCTCGTTGTGTTTATTTTGAGCGCTGTTCAACCCAGCAGGATTTCTCACCTTACTGGCTCAACAAGTAGCTACTACAAATCCGCGTCGTCTTCTACGATCCGACACCCGGGCAGCGCCGTTTGGAGCCGCTCGATTAAGTTCGAGTAAGCCTGACCTTCCGCTAATACGATTTTCTTGAGACCGCCGAGCTGACTCAACTCTTGAACATCTCGGTCGTCGAGTCGCGGCATGGTCCATACCTTGAGCGTATCGAGTTGCCGGATTGCACTAAGACGAGCATAGGGGTAATGCCCGTCTCCGAGAATTGGACCGGACAAAACCAACGTGGTTGAATAAGGCAGCGCTCGCAAATCGTTGCACAGCGTTGGCAGCTGCGCGATTTCAGCCGTGGCATCAACCTGGCCCGTGCGCCACATGAACGAGGGCATCCATCGATCGCCAACCAGTGCGCGTGCCCAGTCGGGCGCAATGCATTTTTCTTCGAGAACACCAGGGCTATCCTCGACTTCGAATGCAGTTCGGATCGCGACTTCGCGCCGAAAGCTGCTGTTCGTAAGTTCAAACCAGCCGAGCGCGCAACATACGAGGGTCAGGATCACAAATACGTCGCCCAAGCTGAAGCCAAGCAAGCTCGCGCGCCGACAACGCCGATACTCGAACAGCATCACGATTGCCGCCAGGAAAAGCAGAGCCAGCGCCGCATCGGCCGCCAGAGTGGTGGGACTGAATTCGCACCTTGGGTTATCGAGCAAATCGCGCGATTCCCAAAAACGCCAGTTGTCTGCGGAAAGCGAGGGAATGCCCTCCATGGGAAGCAAATCCAGCGATTCTCGATAACCCTTCGAAACTACGGGCGCCGTTCCGATGGTCGACCCTATATATACTTCGCGGCGTAAGTAAACAAACGGCCAACCGTGGGCGTGCTTAGAGGAGAAGCCGGGATCCCAATCGTAGACGCGCCCCGGCACGCAGAGTAGCACCAGCAGTAATGCAGCGATGCAGCCGACGACGACGCTTGATCGATGTAAGCGTGCGCAGAACATGAGTGGCTCGTCACGGGACCATCGAACCGATGTCCCTCACTCTAAGAGTTGCCGCGCGAGCTGTCAAAGTCATGGCGCTGAGTGCCGCGCGCTTAATGCACGCGCTGCCCTGGAACAGCGCCGGTATCGGCGGTTATTACAAAAACTTCACTCGACGGCGCGCCATCGGTGCTGGCCGCGGTGACCATACCTTCGCTGACGCCGAACTTCATCTTCCGCGGAGCGAGGTTAGCCACGCAGACGACGAGTTTGCCGACGAGATCGGCGGGCTTGTACGCTTCTTTGATGCCGGCGAATACGTTCTTGGTCGTGTCGCCGCCCAGACTGAGCGTGAGCTTGATGAGTTTTTTGGCCTCGGGGATTTCTTCAGCGGCGATTACGCGGGCGACGCGCAGATCGATCTTGGCGAAGTCGTCGATGGTGCATTCGGGGACGAGTGGCTCCTTGGCGAGTGGTTCGCCGGAGTCGTTCCATTGGGATGCACCGCGGGCGGCGCTCCCGGCCGCTGAAGCGGCCTCGTCCGTTGCCGGTTTGCTGTCTTCGATCATGGCTTGTACGTCCTTTTCTTCCACTCGCTGGAGCATGTGCTTGAATTTATTGATTCGGGTGCCGCACAACGGTTGCTGCGATTGTTCCCAGCGCGCGATTGGCTCATTGAGCAATTCGCCGGTTTGCTGGGCGAGTTGCGGCAGCACGGGCGATAGGTAAACCACGATTTGTCGAAACAGGTTGAGTGCAATCGTGCACACGTCCTGTAATTCGCGCGCTCGGGATGGATCCTTCCTCAGATCCCACGGCTTGCGATCTTCCACGTAGGGATTGGCACGATCGGCAAGGCCCACAATTAGCCGCACTGCGCGACTGTAGTCGGTCGCTTCGTAGGCGTCGCGGATCTCATCTCCTAACTTGGCCGCGTAGGCAAACAATCCGCCGTCGTCGGGATACGCAGGCGACAACCCGCTACTCTCCACAAACTTCGCCGTGCGACTCGCAAGATTGACGACCTTGTTCACCAGATCAGTGTTCACCTTGGCTACGAATTCATCAATCGCAAGGTCCAAGTCCTCGACGCGCGACGACAATTTCGACGCGTAGAAGTACCGCAGATAGCTCGGGTCGAGATGCTTCAGGTACGTTTTCGCGGCGACGAACGTGCCCTTACTCTTCGACATCTTTTCGCCGTCCACGGTAAGGAACCCGTGGATGTGCACCTTCCGCGGCAAACTGTAGCCGGCGGTCTTCAGCATTCCGGGCCAGAACAGCGTGTGGAAGTACGTAATGTCCTTACCGATGAAGTGGTGGATTTCGCAATCATCGGATCGCCACCAGTTGTTGAGCTTTTCGCCGTTGCGATTACACCACTGCTGCGTCGAGGCCATATAGCCGATCGGCGCGTCGAACCATACGTACCAGTAGTTGCCAGGACTATCGGGAATCTCGAAACCGAAATACGGCGCGGGCCGCGAGATGTCCCAATCGCGGAGCGGCTCACCGAGAAAGTGCCCCTTCAAATAGTTAGCGATCTCCGACTGCAGATGATTGCCACTCTGTGTCCACTCCTCCAAAAAACCGTGCAGCCTTTCCAATTCGATAAACAAGTGTGGCGCCTTGCGCAGTTCCGGAGTGGCATCGCTTAAGGTGCTACGGGGATCGATCAGCTCCGTCGGGCTGTAGTGGTGTCCACACTTACTGCAGTTGTCGCCGGGCTGATCGGGCGATTTGCAGTTGGGGCATGTTCCGCGCACGAACCGATCGGCAAGAAACGTTCCAGCTTTCGGATCGAAAAGTTGCTCGACATCGCGCGACTTCACCAGGCCCGCGTCGCGAATCGATGTCCATATCTGCTCGCACAACACACGGTTTTCCGAGCTGTTTGTGCTGCCATAGTTGTCGAACCGAATATCGAACGCGGCGAAATCACGCTCGTGGGCCGCTTGCATTTGGGCAATAAACTCGGCCTCGGTCACGCCGGCCTTGCGGGCGCTGATCATTACCGCCGTGCCGTGCGTGTCGTCCGCACACATATACAGGCAGCGGTTACCGATCAGTTTTTGGAAGCGCACCCAAATATCTGTCTGGATGTACTCGACCAAATGCCCAATGTGGATATCGCCATTGGCGTAGGGCAGGGCAGAGGTAACGAGAATGCGTCGCACAATAAAAACTGCAATTTTCTGCAGTGATATGGAATTCCTTGAGAGTCAGCCGTCGTAGCGATTCGCCGCTAGCACGCATGCCGGTCGGCATTCGCCGCGTCATTGTAGCCCGCTGCACGCCGCTTCGGGAGTGCGGTCGCGCGCCTCCCGGCCAAGCTGGTCTTGATCGAATCACGCAAGTCGAGGAAAGTGCCGCCCCCAGCGCCGGATCGCCCGTATCGACTCCGACGCACATCAACACCCATTGGTTCGCTTCACGCGCCCGACCCAGCTCGCACCCGAATTCGTCCGCCACCCGCGATTAGCAGGATGCTAATCAATCGGCAGTCGAATTGCGATCTCTGAGCCAGGCGTGATGTCCTCGCGGTGACCCGCGTCGCCACGTTGGCATGCCGACCACACCTTCCAAGGAGGGACGGATGGTCCGATTCGCGGCAGCGGCACTCGCGCTGGCAATTACGTCGTTTGGCGTCACTGCCTGCGGCGCCGAATCGCAAATTGTTTTGCTCGATTTCTGGTCGCCCCAGTGCGGCCCGTGCATGGGCATGAAGCCCACCATGCACTCGCTTGAGCAAGCGAACTACCCGATCCGCGAAATCGACACCACGCGCGATGCTCAAACTTCGCAACAATTCAACGTCCACAGCATCCCCTGCTTCGTCATGCTGGTCGATGGCCGCGAAATCGATCGCAAAGTCGGCGCGACGAGCATTCAAGATCTCGAACAAATGTTCGAGCATGCGAAAGACGTTGTGATGCAACAACGACGCTTCCGGGGCGCATCCCCCGACGACGGTGCAGCAGGTCGAGCGCCCAAGGGCAACTATGCCGTCGGTCCTGCACCACGACTCGATCCGAATACTCCGGCGCAACCACTTGCGGCGCGCCAACCCGGGTCAATCCCGTTGCCTGTCTCCGGCACAGCGCCAGCGCCCATTGAAACGGCCGGGCGTCAAAGCAACCCGAATGACTTTCCGCCAAACCTGATGGCTGCGACCGTCCGCATTCGCGTGGACGACCCGCAAGGCCGATCGTTCGGTACGGGTACGATCATTGATTCGCGCAGCGGCGAAGCGTTGATTCTCACATGCGGTCACCTGTTCCGCGATTCCAAGGGCAAAGGCCCGATGACCGTGGAAGTGTTTGACGTCGGCCCGACCGGTCCGCAGGTATCCGGCCAGTTTCCGGGCACGCTCATCAGCTTCGATTTGGAACGCGATGTGGCCTTCATAAGCATCAAGCCGAATCGCCAGGTGGCGGTCGTACCCGTCGCGCCCGATCACGCACCGATTGCCCGCGGCGACCGAGTCGCCACGATTGGCTGCAGCAATGGCAAAGACCCCACACTGCTTCCGCAACGCATCAACAACCTCGACCATTACCTGGGCCCTTCGAATATCGAAGTTAGTGGCGCACCCGAAGAAGGCCGCAGCGGCGGCGGGTTGTTTAACCTCCAGGGTCAGCTGATTGGCGTTTGCTACGCTGCCGATTACGAAGGCAAAGAAGGCTTGTACGCAGGCCTCGATTCCGTGCACGGCGAGCTCGACCGCCTGGGGCTGAAAGAAATCTATGCGAAGAACGCTTCGCCGAAGTCCGGCGACGTCGCTGGCAACTCCGCGGCCGCGCCGCCAATTGTGCGTGGGCAGGAACAACGCGATCCGGTATTGTCATCGACTGGAACACCGCCAGCGGCTCTTGCTGAGACGAAGGCGACCGTTCCTCAAAATCTGAACACCGCTGACCAGGCTTCGTTTGACGAAATCATGAAGCGGAGCGCGGCGTCGGAAGTCGTCGTGATCGTGCGGCCAAAAACGGCTGGCGGACAGAGCGAGATTATCACGCTCGACAACGCCTCGCCGGAGCTGGTGCAAGCATTGGCGGCCCGCCAACGAAGTTCGCAGTCACCACTGACGAAGTAAATCTGTCGCGATTCAATCCTTTACTCGCGAACCGGACAATCGGTACATCCGACATGCTGCCCGCAGGCTGATTTCGCGGTCTTTTGCGACCTAGACTTAAGCTGTGCTCAGAAGTTTCCGGCCCCGGGCGCGATTCTCATGGTTTGGTACGTCGCTTTCATCGCGGTTTTGAATCTGGGGCTCGGATATTTCATCGGCCTGCGCGCGAATGGCAGCCGACGCCTAGCCGCGACAGTCGGCGACGAAGCGTTCGACCGCGAAAGCAATTGAAACCGCCGGCGATTCTTAAGATCTGTCAGCCCCCGGCTCTGCCGGGGGTTTGATTAACACGGCGCCATGCGACAAGTCAAAACCCTCGGCCGAACCGGGGACTGCCTACTTTGCGGCTACTTTGAATACGGCCTCAATTTCCACGGCCCAACCACCGGGCAGCGACACCACGCCAATCGCGCTGCGAGAGCCGATACCAGCATCTGGCCCAAACACGTCGCGCATCAACTCGCTGAAGCCGTTGATCACCGCCGGATGATCTTTGAAGTCGGGCGCGGCGTTGACGAACCCGGTCGTTTTCACGATCCGCTCGACCGCGTCCAGGCTGCCGAAATGCTCGCGTAAGCTTCGGATCACGTTGATGCCCGTCGTCCGCGCTGCCTGCTGACCGGCTTCTTTTTGCAGCGTATCACCGAGCCGGCCACAAACTGACGTTCCATCGACACCAACCGGCCCGTGACCTGAGACGTACGCCAAACCGTCTTGGACAAGCACGAATTTGTACATACCCAGCGTCCGGGCATTCGACGGCAATTCGAGCTTGAGCTCTTTCAGGCGGGCTTCGTGGCTCACGTTGTCATCCTTTTTTGTATACGTCTGCGGGATCAAAAACTCTCTCGGAATCGATCTTCGTACCGTCCGGCGTTACTTTACGAAAAAAGCACGATGGGTAACCTTCGTGACAGGCGGCGCCTCCAACTTGCTCCACCTTCAGCAACACCGTGTCGGCATCGCAATCGACGTAGATCGCCTTCACATTTTGCACGTTGCCGCTTTCCTCACCTTTGCGCCATAACCGCCGCCGGGCGCGACTGAAATACACGACCCGGCCGCTGGCGAGGGTTTCTTCCCAGGCTTCGCGATTCATGTGGGCAACCATTAACACAACGCCCGTAGCGGCGTCCTGAGCTACGGCAGTTACGAGCCCATCGGGACCGGAAAAAGCGGGGGTAATCGGAGCAGTCGAACTCATATTCTGGCTTCAGTGAGGAATAAGTAGCGTGAAAACAGCATATCGCGGCGGCGGCCAGTCGGCGAGATGTCGCCGACCAGCGTATAGTCGCGCCCGCCAGTCGTTAGGTTCGGTATAAGCGGCACGGCCGGATAAAATCGAGGCCGTGTAAACCGTACCGCTCGCGCAAAGATTGTCTTTTCGGCAAACCTGCAGGCCGACGAAAAGCCTGCCGATGCTGACTGTGACGGATCGACAGTGACGCAGGAGGCACGCTCGCTCACTCTCAATGCGTTGGAGACAGCGTGTTCAACAAGTCCTTGACCGTCGTACTGCCCGTTTACAACGGTGAAACGCGGCTACGAAAAAACGTAAACGAAATCCTCGAGCTCGCGAGTGAGCTAACGTCGAAATTCGGCGTGCTCATCATCGACGACGGCTCGAACGACTCCACGTTCGAAGTGGCCGAGGAGCTTGCGGCCCATTTCCCGCAAGTGTCGGTGCGACGGCACCGTCAACGCCGCGGCCTCGGCTCGGTGATTGACTATGCCCAGCGCCGGGTCCGAACGGACGCGATTATTGTCCACGACGGCGTGACACCGATCGACTCCGGCGAAATCAAAAGCTTATGGCGGAGCTGGAGTGGCGAATCGGCGACCGAGAAGCTTGGCACAGCGAACTCGACCTTAGCCAAAGGTCCGATGAGCGAGCTCGCGAACCTCGCGTCGATTCACGCCGCCATGGAACGCGCTCACGGCCGAATCCTCGGCTTCCAAATGGTTGAGCCGTTACCGTTCGACGAAGCATTCGCTGAGTGGGACTTGCCGGCCGCCACGAATACTTTGCGAAGCGATCCGCCACGTGTTGCCAAGCCCGGCAGCATCGGTGAAATCCCTGCCCTGCCCCGCCCGAAGTTCTTGCGAGCGGTTGCAACTTTCGCGCTTGGCGAATAATTCGCCGCTAACGGGCAGCCGGCTCGGGATTCTCAATCCGATACAAGTGCGTCTTGGTCCGCAAGTACAATGCCCGGCCATCGATCGCCGGTGACGCCATTAATCCGTCATCAAGCGAATTCGAGGCCACCTGCTCAAACACGCGCCCCGGCTTGATGACAGTCGACTGTCCATCGCGATCGCAAAAATACAGAAGCCCATCCGCGTAAATCGGCGACGCAGCAAACGACCCGCCAACGCGTTTCTGCCAAGCGGTGTTTCCATTTGCGGCATCGATGCAGTTGATGATGCCTTCGTCGCTCGCCATGTAGATGAGCCCGTCCACGAACATCGGCGATGCGGTATGCGCCACGCGCGATTTGAGCCGCCACAGAATATTTGGTGTTTCCGTCAGATTGCCGGTCGCATCCGGGCGAATCGCCCACAGCTCTGGATGCGTATTCCCGGTGACCAGATAGACAATGCCGTCGTGATAAATCGGCCGCGGGGCGACGGAAAAATCGTCGAACTCGATTCGCCACAATTCGTTGCCCGTCCGTGGATCGTAACCAAACGCCGCCTTCGCGCCGCCGCTGACGAGCTGCCATTGCCCCGTCGGCGTTTTAATCACCAGCGGCGTACTATGGGCTTTGCGATGATCGCCATCCAGCAGCCGCTTCGCTTCCGCCTCTCCTTTGCCGGTAACGTCCTGGTCGTTCCATGCCACTTTGCGATCCGTCCGCCAGACGGTTTTGCCGGTCGCTTTATCGAGCGCGGTTACGTACTGCTGGTCGACGCCATCGAACGTCAGTATCAACAGATTCTCGAACAAAACGGGCGACGACGATGGGCCTCGATAATGCCGGCACGGCAAATCATCACGCTGCCACAGGACTTTGCCCGTCGCCGTATCGAGACACGCGGTGCCATAGCTGCCAAAGTGTAGATACACGCGGCCAGGTTCGATATCCGCGGTCGGCGTGGCGTAACTGTTCGTGTTGTTGCCCAGCGGCTCGGGCGAATCGGCGTGAAAAAGTTTCAGGTCATACAGAATTTTTCCCGTCACCTCATCTACGCAGATTGCATAGAAGTCGTGGCCGTCTTCCGTCGCAGTGGTCATCCAAATCTGGCCGCCCAGAATGACCGGCGACGACCATCCACGATCGTGAATCGGCGTCTTCCAACGCACGTTTTGCGATTCGCTCCAAGTCGTCGGCAGGCCGAGCGACTGATCTGAAGCATTCTCATTCGCTTGGCCATTGCCGAACGGACCACGAAATTGTGGCCAGTCCGCGCGTGCGGGAGGCGCGAGCCAAGAAGCTACAATCACAACGATAGAAGCGACGCGAGTCCGCATGTCCGCAGAGTATCGCGAGTTCTCAACCAGGTCAAATCGTCGACTGATGAGGCGTAGATACCGGCCGGGTCATCGCACGTACCAAGCTAATCCGCCCAAAAAAATGGCAACTACTGTCATCAGGATCAAGAGTGCACGCAAACTATAATGCCGAGGAATATCAGCCTGCGGAGAGACGGCGCTGAAAATGCGAACAGAAGCGAATATCGTAAACGCGGCGAGAATCGGGTAAATCACGCCTAAATCAACGCGGATGTTGTAACGCATCTCGACGCAGTGCTGTTCCCAAGCCGCAAAGGACGCCCAAGCCACTCCGGCGCTGTATGACCCCCAGATGATCTTCCTTCGCCAAATCGTCAGTAGGAAGCCGGCGGAGAAGAAGAATACGGCGACCGCGGCGATTCGCCCCGGATGTGAAACAAATGGCATTAGTGGCGCGAAAACGATCTTCATCGGCTACCGTAGTTCTCGACGTGGACTCCGATATAGCAGACGCTCCAAAAGATCACGTGATCCGGGCTCGCCGTTCCGCTCATGATGCCAATCGCGATGCGTTGGCACGAACGATTGATCAAATGGCCAAGCATCGAGCGGTTCTTCGTCGTTGAGTGCTTCGGCGAGCGCTGTGGAATTCATCGCCACGTTGCCAGCCCGTGGTGGAATCGGTCCCGCTTCAATCCGCTGGCAACCCATCAACAACTTCGGATCGTACCCGCCGACTCGGTTCACAATTTGCGCGATCTCGTAGAGCGACAGCGGCAGTGGCCCGCCCGCGTGGTAGATGCCGCACAAGTCGCTCGCCAATACACGCTCGTACAACCGATTGAGGCAGTCGGTGTAGGCCGGCGTGCGGACTTCATCGAAGTACAACGTGGCTGGCTTCCCTTTTTTAAACCTCGACT
>DATBAY010000393.1:0-28010 GCA_036271295.1 Lacipirellulaceae bacterium
ACTGGGAATCGTAACCACGGTCTTCGATTTTCACCGCGAGACTGCCAAACGGCGAGTCGTCCACCGCGTCATCGGTCACGCGGCAGATGCCCGCAACGATTTCGTCGCGATTTTGATCGTTAATGAGATCGCTTCCTGCGATTGCCGTGGACATGCGTTCGGTTCCTTCCTGTGCGCAAGCGTTCCTCACCACTAGCGGGGTGAATCAGCAGTGCCGAAGAATAACCGAATTGGGGGTTGGACGAAAAGTTCATTATGCTGGCGCGAACCGGCGCACGGCAGCGATCGCATCCCCGGCATGACACGCAGACTCGCATAACTCGCGGTGACTCATATGAACGCTGCTCGGTCGAAAACTCGCGAACACGTTTCTCGGCTCGGCCGTGAAGGCGTGCACCTACGGTAGAGTTATTTTCGTTCGCGAGGCTCGAATCCGTCCTTGTCACTTTAGCGCTTCGGCCCTAAACTCCCCGCCCGTTGCACTTCTCGCTTGCGCGAAGAGAGTGCTAGCAATACGTCGATTGGTAAGCGATTTAAGGCCGACCATGAAAGACTTCGCGAGGTCATTGCAACAAGCGTGGAAGCACTGGCCGTCGTTGCTGATTGCCCTGTGCTGCTCGTTCGGCGTGGCCGCATTATGGGGCGCCAATATCGCGGCGTTGTTTCCGATCATCGAAACAACGTTGCATGGCCAATCGCTTGAGGAATGGAACAAAAAGCGAATGGAGGACGGCGAGACCGCCTTGGCCGCCCACCAAGCATCTGCCAAGGAACTCGAGAAGTCGATCGCCGCCGCCAAAAACGACAACGACAAGGCGAAGCTCAGTTTCGATCTCGACGTCCTGAAAACGCAAATCAGCGTCGATCAAGCCAGCATCTATTCGGCCCAGCGAATTCAGCCGTTTCTTTCGCGATACATGCCGTCCAAACCGTTTGCGACGGTGACCTTGATCGCGCTCCTGGTGGCGCTCGCGACGGCATTAAAGCAGGTCCTCATGCTGATCGATTCGATGCTTGTTGCTTACGTATCGCAATCGATCATCCGCGATTTACGCGGGAAGATTTTCGATAAGGCGCTGTCTCTCGATCGGCCGGGCTTCGATAGGTATGGCATCAGCGGTTTTACCGCCCACATTACGCAAACGACCGACATGCTGGCCAACGGCATCACGAGTTTTTACGGCGGCGCCGTCACGGAGCCGTTACGCATTTTGGCCTGTCTCGGCGGCGCCTGGCTGATTTCCTGGCGTCTGACGCTGGCTTCCTTAATCTTCGCGCCAATAGCGGCCTTTCTCATTTTGTTTCTTAATCGCAAAATTCGCGCACTGTCGATCAGCGTGCTCGACCGGTCCATGGGCTTTCACCACGTGATGCTCGAAGTCTTCAACACGCTGCTCACCGTGCAGGCGAACACGATGGAAGACTTTGAGCGAAAACGCTTCAGCGATTCGACGCTTCAGATTCGACGAATTGCGATGAAGGGCACGTTTTACAACTCGCTCAGCAACCCCGTCACCGAAATGCTCGGCATGGGCATCTTGTGTACCGGCGTGATCGTTTCCGGCTATTTAGTGATCAACCAGGAAACGCACATTTTCGGCATCCCGATGTCGGACAAACCGCTAAGCATCACGCTAGTGACCGTATTTTTCGCAATGCTCGTCGGTGCCTCTGATCCGCTACGAAAGCTTTCCTCGGTAATCACGGGAATCAACAGCGGAATGGCGGCCGCAGGTATGCTCTATCCAATTTTGGAAACCAAATCTGTATTAGCTGAACCCGCATCACCTAAGGTATTGCCAAAACCGCACCAGAACATCGAATTCCGAGACATCACGTTCAGCTACGACGGCCTGCAACAAGTCCTGCAAAATGTGAATCTGACGATCCACCGCGGTGATCATCTGGCCATCGTCGGCCCGAACGGCGGCGGAAAAAGCACCATCATCAACTTGCTCTGCCGATTCTACGATCCGCAACAAGGGCAAGTGTTAATCGACGGCACTCCGGTTAGCGAAATAACAATTAAAGATCTCCGCAGCCGGATCGCATTGGTTACCCAGCAAACCGAAATGTTTAACGAGTCGATCCTGCACAACATCCGCTACGGCCGGTGGGGCGCGACGGACGAGGAAGTCAAAGCTGCCGCCCGATTGGCCCGCGCCGACAGCTTCATCACCGGCTTCCCACAAGGTTATCAAACGCTCGTCGGGCCCAATGGACATCGCCTGAGCGGCGGCCAGCGACAACGCATCTCGCTAGCACGCGCCTTCTTACGCAACGCCGAGATATTGATTCTCGACGAAGCCACGAGCCAGATCGACGTCGAAAGCGAAAAACTGATCCACGAGGCGCTCGCCGATTTCGGCCAGGACCGCACGCTGATCATGATCACCCATCGCGAAAGCACGCTATCGCTGGCGAACAGGATCGTCCGCATCGACCGCGGCCAACTCGAGCACGTGCCGGACGTCCTCAAAGCGGCGTGATTGCCGGAGTTGAAAAAATACGTCAGATTTCGCAGGCGAAATGGTAGTCGGCCAATTCAAGGGCAGTCCTCGGGAATGAATTCTGGGTGGCTGGGGCAACGCCCCAGATGCTTCCCGCTGGGTCGCTATCCCAGCCCCCGCTCCATTAAAGCGGCTCGTCTTGTCGAATACCGCCTGTTTCGCTACATTCGCACCCCCTCCCACTTTCGCGGTCTCGTTCGACCGCGCAAGACCGTTAAGTGTCCCGGCGCTACGCCGGTGCGTGTCGTATGCCCAACGAGCCTGAACTCGCGGTGATTGTCACGACCTACGAACGGCCTGCGCACCTCGAGCGCTGTTTGCATTGCCTCTCGCTGCAGCAAGGCGTCGATGGCAGATTCGAAGTCATCGTGGCGGATGACGGCTCGAAAGATCGAACCGAGCAGGTCGTTCGAAATTTTGCCCGCTCCGTCAATTTCAAAGTGAAGTGGGTCTCGCACCCGCATCTTGGATTTCGAGCCGCAATGTGTCGCAATGATGGTGTCCGCGCGACGCGAGCGCCGTACTTTCTGTTCGCAGATGGCGATTGCCTCGTGTTGCCCGATCATCTGCGGCAGCATCTTCGTGCCCGGCGGCCGGGCATCGTACGGGCCGGCGATTGTCTCCGCCTCGACCGTGAAGCAACGGACCGTGTCGATCGAAAAGCGATCGACTCGGGCGACTATCGTCAATGGGTCGCGCGCGCGGAACGATTCCGACTATTAACGCAACAGATCAAAAACCGCTACCACGAACTCGTCGGGCACGTCAAGAAACCCAAGCTCATTTCGAATGACTTTGGAATTTGGCGGGAGGACTTCGAAGCGATCAACGGGTTCGATGAAAGCTTTGTCGGCTGGGGCTGCGAAGACGATGATCTCGCCTATCGCTTGCGACGAGCCGGACGACGAATTCTCTCCGTGCTCGCCTACACACATGGCTATCACATGTGGCACCCAACCGTTCCTTCACGCCCGGCCGAATGGAAGCTCGGTTCGAATGTGAACCGGCTGCTTTCGCCAGTGCGACCGATCCAGTGCGAACAAGGTTTGGCCTTGCTTCACGATCCGCACGACAACGGTCCGCACCGCCCCGCCGAGTCTTCACGCGCCGCGCGTGGAATTGAAAGTCATCGCGCGGCCTGAGCTGTCGAACCAGCCGCATTCCCGCTTGCGTCCGCCTACATCAGTCGCGGGGCGCTAGCCCCCGGTTTCCGCGAGGTCCCCTGCTTTTCTTGATGCCCGTTCAACGGTGCACGATCGCCGAACGCCGAGGCCGCACGCCCGGGGGTTGCCTAAATTCGCGCGGTAAGTAAATTGACCGTAACCAGGCGCGGCGCTTTGCATTGCGCTTATCGGCAATTCTCCCTACGGGCTTTCTTGGTCGACAATGAAAATTTCCTTCGCATTCGCGCTCACCGTGTCGTGCATTATGGCAATCGCCTTCAGCAAATCGTCGAGAGCAGCGGAGGCTGGCATCGGCCCGAGTTTTAAAGGACCGATCGGTCTGCAACTTTACAGTCTCCGCGAGCAATTCGCGAAAGACGTCCCCGGCACGCTCGATAAAGTGCGCGACTTCGGTATTAAGAACGTCGAATTGGCCGGCACCTACGGCCTGACACCAGAAAAGTTTAAGGCCGAGTTGGATTCGCGCGGACTAAAGGCCATCAGCGGCCATTTTGCCTTTGAAAAATTCCGCGACGATCCGGAAAGCATCGCCGAGGAAGCGGAAAAGTTAGGATTGAAATACGCCGGTTGCGCATGGATCGGTCACAAAGGAACGTTCGATGAAAAAAGCTGCCGCGAGGCGGCCAAGGTTTTCAACCACGCCGGCGAAGTGCTCGCCAAACATGGCATCAAGTTCAACTACCATACGCACGGCTACGAATTTCAGCCGTACGGCTCGGAAACGTTGTTCGATCTGCTCATGAAAGAAACGAAGCCGGAATTTGTCAGCTTTGAAATGGACGTCTTCTGGATCGTCCACGCCGGTCAAGATCCGGTCGCTCTGTTCGATAAGTACGGCGACCGCTTTGCTCTCGTCCACCTCAAAGACATGAAACAAGGGACGCCGGTCAACTTGCTCACGGGCACCTCGCCCGTCACAAACGACGTCGCCCTGGGAACGGGCACCATTAACTATCACCGCGTGTTACCCGCAGCCGCGAAAGCCGGGGTGAAATGGTACTTCATCGAGGACGAATCGCCCACCAGCGAACAGCAAATTCCTGTCAGCCTCCGCTACCTGGAAACAGTGACGTGGTAATTTGTGACCAGGTTGCTCATTAATCGACCGGTGACGAACTCGCGCTCCTCCGTTATCTTTAGTTCATTCAAGTCGGCCGCAATTTAGCCGCACTCGAATTCGATCGGAGATGAGCGGTGAGCGATCCACTTCCCACTGTTGGTTTAGCCCGCCACGGGGAAACCGCTTGGAGCCTCACCGGTCAGCACACCGGCTTGACCGATCTACCACTGACGGAGCATGGCGAACGCAACGCGCGCCAGCTAGGCGAGCGGCTGCGAAACATGAATCCGGCGCACGTGTTTACGAGCCCGCTCAAACGTGCCGCCGATACCTGCCGCCTCGCAGGTTTCGCCGAGCATGCCGAAACAATGCACGATCTCGTCGAATGGAATTACGGCGACTACGACGGCCGTCGCACCGCGGAAATTCACCACGAGCGACCGGACTGGAGTTTGTTCGGCGACGGTTGCCCGAACGGCGAGTCGCCGGCAGAAGTCGGTGCCCGTGCCGATCGCGTCATCGCACGCCTGCGTAACCTGACGGGCAGCACACTGCTGTTCTCAAGCGGCCACTTTTTGCGAGTCTTGGCAGCGCGCTGGCTCGGTTTGGAAGCATCCGCCGGCAAGTATTTTCTGCTTAGCACTGCGAGTTACAGCACACTCGGCTATGAGCACAATCTTTCAGAGCCTGTTCTTCGGTTATGGAACGACACGCGCCACGTGAGCGATTGAACCGGTAGTTATTGAGAAATCGTTATGAATGTTCTCGCAATTGATGTTGGTGGAACCCACGTCAAAATCCTGGCGACTGGCCAGCAGGAGTCGCGCAAATTCGACTCCGGCCCAAAGCTGACGCCCGAGAAAATGGTAGCCGGCGTCAAAGCGCTCGCGGGCGATTGGAAATACGAGGCTGTTTCCATCGGTTATCCAGGTCCCGTGCTTCACAATCGGCCAATCTCTGAGCCGCATAACCTGGCACCCGGCTGGGTCGCATTCGACTACAAAGCCGCGTTCGGTCGCCCGGTGAAAGTCGTCAACGATGCAGCGCTGCAAGCGCTCGGCAGCTACAAGGGCGGCAAGATGTTGTTCTTGGGTCTCGGCACCGGCCTCGGTACGACGCTCATCGTAGACGGCCTTGTCGAGCCGATGGAGCTTGGCCATCTGCCGTACAAAAAAGCAACCTACGAAGATTACGTCGGCGTTCGCGGACTCGAAAAGCATGGCCTCCACAAGTGGCGACGCCACGTTGCCGACGTGGTAAAACTGCTGGTCGCGGCACTCGAACCGGATGATGTCGTGCTCGGCGGCGGCAACGTGAAGAAGCTCGACGAGTTGCCGCCCGGCACCCGCCCGGGCGACAATGCGAACGCCTTCATTGGCGGTTTTCGCTTGTGGGAAACGCAGACGGTGAAAAAGGTCGTTCCCCAAATCCGCCAAACGACCAAAAAGAAAACTGCGAAAGGAAAGCAGAAATGACCGCTGCCGCAACCACAGCCGTCACGCGAACCGCCTGGAAGGCGTTAGGAAAACACGCCGACACCATTCGCAGCACCCACCTCCGAGAACTTTTCGCGCAGGATGCCAAGCGCGGTGAGCGACTCGCATTCGAAGCCGTCGGCTTGTACTTCGATTATTCCAAAAATCGAATCTCCGCCGACACCCTTAAGCTCTTGTTGCAACTCGCCGACGAATGCGATTTGCGCGGCCGCATCGATGCGATGTTCTCCGGCGAGAAGATCAACATTACCGAAAAGCGGGCCGTGCTGCACACCGCGCTCCGCGCTCCGCGCGACGCATCGATTCTCGTCGACGGCGAAAACGTAGTGCCGCAGGTGCACGCCGTTCTCGACAAAATGGCGAAGTTCGCCAACCGCCTTCGCAGCGGCGAGTGGAAAGGCCATTCCGGCAAGCAGATTCGCAACATTATCAACATCGGCATCGGCGGTTCCGACCTCGGCCCCGTCATGGCTTACGAAGCGCTCCGCCATTATAGCCAACGCGACCTCACGTTCCGTTTTGTCTCAAACGTCGATAGCACCGATTTCGCCGAAGCTACGCACGACCTCGATCCGGCGGAAACCCTCTTCATAGTTTCGTCGAAAACGTTTACGACGCTCGAAACGATGACCAACGCGCACACCGCCCGCGATTGGTCGTTGCGTGGTCTCGGCGGCGACAAGAAAGCCGTTGCCAAACACTTCGTCGCCGTTTCAACGAATGCAGCCAAGGTGGCCGAGTTCGGCATCGATACCGCGAACATGTTCGAATTCTGGGACTGGGTCGGCGGCCGCTATTCGATGGATTCCGCGATCGGTCTCTCGACCATGCTCGCGATCGGCCCTGAGCAGTTCCAGGAAATGCTCACCGGCTTTCACGAACTGGACGAGCACTTCCGCACGACGCCATTCGAGAGGAACATTCCAGCTCTCATGGGGCTGATCGCCGTTTGGAACAACGACTTTTTGGGCGCGTCCACCGTCGCCGTCCTGCCGTACGAGCAGTACCTGAAGCGGTTCCCCGCGTATCTCCAGCAGCTCACAATGGAGAGCAACGGCAAACGGGTGACGCTCGCCGGCGCCGACGTTGGAACCGAAACAGGCCCTATCTATTGGGGCGAGCCCGGCACCAACGGCCAGCACTCCTTCTATCAATTGATCCATCAAGGCACGCGGCTGATCCCCTGCGATTTCATCGCCTTCGTCGAATCGCTCAACCCGAGCGGCCCGCATCACGACATCCTGCTCGCCAACGTGATCGCTCAATCCGAAGCGCTCGCGTTCGGCAAGACCGCCGCAGAAGTCCAAGCCGAAGGCACGCCCGATTGGCTCGTGCCGCATCGCGTGTTTCCCGGTAACCGACCATCGAACACCATTCTGGCGCAGCGGCTAACACCGCGCGTGCTGGGCAAGTTGGTCGCTCTCTACGAGCACTCGGTCTTTGTCCAAGGCGTCATCTGGAATATCGATAGCTTCGACCAATGGGGAGTCGAACTGGGCAAAGTGCTTGCGCAGCGCATCATTTCGGAACTCGAGAATAAGTCCGAGCCAGATCTCAAGCACGACAGCTCGACGAACAATCTGATCCGGCTTTACCGGAAACTTCGGGAGGCGGCAAAATGAGCATCGGATTCAACAAACCTCTCTACGTCCTGCCGTTCGATCACCGCGGCTCCTTCGAAACAAAAATGTTCGGTTGGCACGGCGACCTCGACGCCGCCCAAACGTCGGAAATCGCCTCCGCCAAGCAAGTGATCTACGAAGGATTTCAAGAGGCCGTCGCCTCCAGCGTGCCCGCCGAAAAGGCCGCCATCCTCGTCGACGAACAATTCGGCGCCGCCATCCTTCGCGATGCTGCCGACAAAGGCTTTCACACGGCGTGTCCCGTCGAGAAGAGCGGCCAAGACGAGTTCGACTACGAATACGGCGAAGATTTCGCCGCCCACATCGAGGCTTTTCATCCCACGTTCAGCAAGGTGCTCGTCCGCTACAATCCCGAAGGCGATTCCGAACTCAACACGCGTCAGACCACTCGCCTGAAGCGATTGTCTGACTATCTCCACAACAAGAGTCGCAGCCTGTTCATGTTCGAGCTCCTTGTTCCAGCGGAAAAGGCTCAGCTCGATCGACTTAAAGGCGACAAACAAGCCTACGACTCGGATCTTCGCCCCAAGCTCATGGTGGGCGCCATCGAAGCATTGCAAAACGCCGGCGTCGAGCCTGACGTGTGGAAAATAGAAGGCCTCGATCGCCGCGAAGATTGCGAGAAAATGGTTGCCACCGCACGGCGCGGCAGCCGCCAAGAAGTTGGCTGCATCATTCTCGGTCGCGGTGAAAATGATGCCAAAGTGCATGAATGGCTCTCGATTGCTTCCACGGTACCAGGCTTCATCGGCTTCGCCGTCGGTCGCACCGATTTTTGGCAGCCCCTAGTCGATTGGCGTGCCAAGAAGATCCCGCGCGAAACGGCGGTCAGCCAAATTGCCCGCCACTACGAAGAGTTTTCGGACATTTTCGAAAACGCACGAAAGTCCTGACCCAATTTCGAACGCTCGCCAAAGGAGATTTGGATGCAACTGGGAATGATCGGCTTGGGTCGCATGGGCGCCAACATGGTGCGTCGCCTCATCCGCGGCGGCCACGAGTGCGTCGTCTTCGATGTGTTTCCGAAGGCCGTGGAAGAACTCGCCAAAGATAACGCCACCGGCGCGAACTCGCTCGAAGACTTCGTCAAAAAACTCACGAAACCGCGAGCGATTTGGCTGATGGTGCCAGCCGCTGTCGTGGATAAGACAATCGCCGGCTTGGCGCCGCTCTTGGAAAAAGGCGACATCCTCATTGACGGCGGCAATTCGTATTACATCGACGACATCCGCCGCGCCAAAGATTTGACGACTAAAGGCATCCACTATGTCGATGTCGGCACGAGCGGCGGCGTCTGGGGCCTCGAGCGCGGCTACTGCATGATGATCGGCGGCGAAAACGACGTCGTCGAGCGCCTCGATCCAATCTTCAAAACGCTCGCGCCTGGCCCAGGTAACATCCCCCGCACCCCGGGTCGCGAAAAGCTCGGCGGCACCGCCGAACAAGGCTACCTGCACTGCGGCGCGAACGGCGGCGGCCATTTCGTGAAGATGGTTCACAACGGTATCGAGTACGGCCTCATGGCCGCCTACGCCGAAGGAATGGGCATCCTCAAGGACGCCAACATCGGTAAGCGTCTGCACGAGATTGACGCCGAGACGACCCCGCTCCGCGATCCTGAGCATTACCAATACGATTTTAATCTCGGCGACGTCGCGGAACTCTGGCGGCGCGGCAGCGTGATTGCCTCGTGGCTGCTCGATTTAACCGCGGCATCGCTCGTCGAGGACTCGGAGCTTTCGAAGTTCGAAGGGCGCGTCTCCGATTCCGGCGAGGGTCGATGGACGATCAAAGCCGCAATCGACGAAGCCGTTCCTGCCCCCGTGCTCACCACCGCGTTGTACGAACGATTCAGCTCGCGCGGCGAAGCCGACTTTCAGGACAAGCTGCTCTCGGCAATGCGATTCCAATTCGGCGGCCACTTGGAAAAGCCCGCGAAGTCCTAAGGAACACTATGGCGACCCCTGTTCAATCCGACGCGCTCGTGTTCTTCGGCGCCACGGGCGACCTGGCCCACAAGAAGATTTTTCCTTCGCTTCAGGCGATGGTGAAGCACGGCAAGCTTAATGTGCCGGTCATCGGCGTGGCAAAAGCCGGCTGGAATCTCGACCAATTGAAAGCACGCGCCCGCGACAGCGTCGAAAATCATGGCGGCATCGATCCGCCATCATTCGACAAGTTGATGGGCCTGCTCCGCTATGTCGATGGCGACTACAGCGACCCGACCACCTTTCAGACGCTTCGCAAAGAACTCGGCAAGGCCGAACACCCCGTCCATTATCTCGCGATTCCGCCCATCATGTTCGGGCCGGTCGTGGAACAGCTGAAGAAGGCCGACTGCACGCGCGGCGCTCGGGTCATCATCGAAAAGCCTTTCGGCCGCGATTTAGAATCGGCCCTCGAGCTCAACGCAATCTTGCTAGATGCCTTCGCCGAAAGCGATATTTTTCGCATCGATCACTATCTCGGAAAAGCGCCCGTCCACAACATGGTGTTTTTCCGGTTCGCGAATTCTTTTCTCGAACCAATCTGGGACCGCGACCACGTGGAAAGCTTCCAGATTACCATGGCCGAGAACTTCGGCGTGCAAGGTCGCGGCGCATTCTACGAAGAGGCCGGCGCGATTCGCGACGTGGTCGAGAATCACCTGTTTCAGGTACTTTTGAATCTCACGATGGAGCCGCCGATTCGCACCGACAGCGAATGCTTGCGCGATGAAAAAATCCAGGTCCTCCGCGGCATCCAGACACTGAAGCCGGATGACGTCGTCCGCGGCCAGTTCCGCGGTTACAAAAACGAAAAAGGCGTGGCGCCAAATTCCACGGTCGAAACGTTCGCAGCCGTCAAATTGGAAATCGATTCCTGGCGCTGGCAAGGCGTGCCGTTTTACATTCGCGCCGGAAAGTGCCTGCCCGTTACCAGCACCGAGATCGTGGTCCGCCTCAAGAAGCCACCCACGATGTTCAAAGGCTACGATTTGAAGTCGAACTACGTCCGATTCCAGATCAGCCCGGAAATCGTCCTCGCCCTCGGCGTCATGGCGATCACGCCGGGTCACGAAAAAACGGGCGATTGTGTCGAAATCGAAGCCGCCCGGCACCCGGCCCCGGATGAAGAGGACGCCTACGAGCGGCTACTTGGCGACGCCATGCGCGGCGATCCCACCTTGTTCGCCCGCGAAGATTCCGTCGAAGAGGCGTGGCGAATTGTCGATCCGATCCTCAATTCGCCGCCGCCCATATATGAGTACGAGCCTGGCACGTGGGGGCCGAAAGAAGTCGACCAGCTGGTGTGCCCGCCCGGCGGTTGGCAGAACCCTACGATACATAGCTAAACGCCCGGAGCACGTCGCATGAATATTGAGGTGCTCGCCGATGCGGATGCCGTCGCCCAGCAAGCCGCAAAGGTGATCGCCGAGGCCGCCCGAAAAGCCACCGATGCCCGCGGCCAATTCGTGTTCGCCGTAAGCGGCGGCCGCACACCCTGGCAAATGCTGCGTGCCCTGGCAGCCGAGGACATCCTCTGGAGCGCCGTCCAAATCTTCCAAGTCGATGAACGAATCGCACCGCCGGGCGATGCGGACCGCAATCTCACCCACCTGCGCGAAAGTCTGCTAGAACACGCACCAATAGAACCTGCCCAGATTCGTGCGATGCCGGTCAACGACCCGGACCTCAATAAGGCCACGACGGACTATGCTCGCGAGCTGCAGGAATTCGCCGACAATCCGCCGGTGCTCGACCTCATCCACCTTGGGCTTGGGCCCGATGGTCACACAGCGTCGCTCATCCCAAATGACCCGGTAGTTCAAGTGACAAATTGCGATGTGGCGTTAACGGGCGAGTACCAGAACCGGTGTCGGATGACGCTAACGTATCCAATCATCAATCGCGCGCGGCAAATCCTGTGGCTCGTAACTGGCAGCGATAAGGCCGGGCCGCTGGTGCAGCTTCGCAACGCCGATCCGGCAATTCCGGCCGGCCGCGTGAACCAGGCTCACGCCATGGTCTTGGCCGATAAGGCCGCCGCCGCGAATTTGTAATCTACGTTCTTTCAAGGAGCGACTATGAAGATCGGCATTGCGACAGACCACGGCGGGTACAGTTTAAAAATCGAGATTGCCGAAAGGCTCAAAAAAGCCGGGCATGAGGTGACCGATTTCGGCGCCAACAAGCTGGATTCGGCCGATGACTACCCCGATTTCATCATTCCAATGGCCGAGGCGGTTGCAAACGGCAAGGTCGAGCGTGGCATCGCCGTTTGCGGCAGCGGAGTTGGCGCGTCGATCTGTGCAAATAAAGTGGTAGGAGCGAAGGCGTGCCTCGTCATGGACCACTTCTCCGCTTGGCAGGGCGTGGAAGACGATCACATGAACATCATGTGCATCGGTGGCCGGGTCGCGGGGCCCGAATACGCGTGGGATCTGATCCAAGCTTTTTTGGGCGCTAAGTACAGCACCGAGCCACGGCATCTGCGCCGGCTCGCCAAGGTTGCGGCCTTGGAAAGTGACTGTGGCTAGGCTCGTTAATAATCGTCGCTCACCGACTCGATGAACATCTACGACACCCGCGAAGGCGTTCGCTTGCTAATGAATCAGCAAGACATCGCGCACTGGAATCGTTGGGGGCCGTTTGTCGCCGAGCGCGCCTGGGGCACGGTTCGGGAAGATTACAGCGCCGACGGCGACGCCTGGAGCTACTTCCCCCACGATCACGCGCGGTCGCGGGCCTACCGCTGGAATGAGGACGGCATCGCCGGAATCTGCGATCGACATCAGTATTTGTGCTTTGCACTCGCGTTTTGGAACGGCCAAGATCCTTATCTGAAGGAACGCCTATTCGGCGTTGGCGGGCACGAGGGAAATCACGGTGAAGACGTAAAGGAGTACTACTTCTACCTGGATAACACGCCGACGCACTCGTACATGAAATACTTGTACAAGTATCCGCAGGCCGCTTATCCGTATGAGCGGCTGGTGCACGAGAGCGAGCAGCGAACTCGGAACGATCCGGAATTCGAGCTGATTGATACGGGCATCTTCGCCGGCGACCGCTACTTCGATATTGAAATCGAATATGCGAAGCGTGAAGCGGAAGACCTGCTGATCCTCATACGCATCACCAACCGCGGTTCCGAAGCCGCGCCGCTGCATGTGCTGCCGTCGCTGTGGTTTCGCAATACGTGGGATTGGGGCCGCGATCCCCGCCGGCCGAATATTGTCGCTGGGGCAGATATCAAAGATTATGCGAATCCGACTCGCACGATGGTCGCGAAGCACTACGCGCTCGGCGAGCACATTCTTTACGCTGCGGAAGCAGACGAGTTGCTATTCACGGAGAATCAGACGAACTTCCAGCGGGTGTTCAACGCGCCGGGGCCGACGTCTTTCGTGAAAGACGCGTTCCATGAATATATCATCAGTGGCAATCGAGCGGCCGTGAATGCTGCCGGAATGGGGACGAAGTCCGCAGCCGTATATTCGCGCACCATTGGCGGTGGGCAAACGATTACGCTCAAACTGCGGCTGGCTTCGCTGATTAACGACCACCCCCTCGAATATCCGTTCGCAGATTTCGATTCATTCATCGCGCAGCGGCGCGAGGAGGCGGATGAGTTTTACGGCGTGGCCGTGGGCAACCGGCTGTCGGCAGATGCGAAACAGATCGCCCGGCAAGCGCTCGCGGGCATGTTGTGGTCGAAGCAGTATTATCACTTTGTTGTAAATGATTGGTTGGACGGCGACCCGGCCGAACCCGCGCCGCCGGCCGTACGTCGTCGAGAGCGAGATCACAATTGGCGGCATCTATTCACGCGCGATGTGATTTCGATGCCCGATAAGTGGGAGTTTCCCTGGTTCGCTTCGTGGGACCTTGGCTTTCACTGTGCGGCGCTCGCGCATGTCGATCCGCAGTATGCGAAGGATCAAATCCTGCTCATGCTGCGCGAATGGTACATGCACCCCAACGGGCAGATTCCGGCGTACGAGTGGGATTTTGGAGATGTGAACCCGCCCGTGCTGTCACTCGCGGCCCGGGCCGTGTTCGATATCGAGCGCACCCACACCGGCTACGCGGACTTCGCGTTCCTGGAACGCGTGTTCAATAAGATGCTGCTCAATTTCACCTGGTGGGTGAATCGCAAAGACCCGCATGGAAACAATATTTTCCAGGGCGGCTTCTTGGGGATGGACAACATCGGCGCGTTCGATCGCGGGAAACTGCCGCCCGGTTACATGCTGGGACAGGCGGACGGCACGAGCTGGATGGCGGCGTTCGCGCGAAGCATGCTGTCGATCGCGCTGCTGCTCGCGGAACGCAATCCGGTGTACGAAGACCTGGCGAGCAAATTCTGGGAGCACTTCATTTATATCGCCAACTCAATGAACAGCCTGACAAACCCGGATCTGTCGCTGTGGGACGAGCAGGATGGGTTCTTCTACGACGAATTGACGACCCCGGACGGCGAAAATATTCCAATTCGAGCGCGAACCATGGTTGGCTTTGTGCCGCTGTTCGGCGCGACAGTAATAGATGCCTCGTCCTGTGAACAGCATTCGGCATTCAATCGCCGTCGGCAGTGGTTTATTGAACATCGGCCGGACCTCATGGAAGCGGTCGGGCCAATGGTCACGCCAGGCGCCCACAACACGCTTATCCTGGGCCTGGTGCGCACCGACCAGCTGCGGCGGATGTTGGCGTACATGCTGGATGAGAAGGAATTCTTGTCGCCCTACGGGGTACGCAGTGTGTCACGGTACCACCTCGAGCACCCGATGGTGATGAAGCTCGACGGCCGCGAATATCGCCTCGATTACGAGCCGGCGGAATCGACCACCGATTTGTTCGGTGGAAACTCCAACTGGCGTGGCCCCGTGTGGATGCCGGTGAACTTTCTCATCATTCAGGCCTTGCGCGAGTATTACCGGTATTATGGCAACAGCTTTCAGGTCGAATGCCCGACCGGTTCGGGGCACATGATGACGCTCGAGCAAGTAGCGAAGGAGTTGGCCAGGCGCGTGTCGCGGATTTTTCTCCGCGACGCGAAAGGCAAGCGGGCCGTTTTCGGCGAGAATGCTCTTTTCAATAGCGATCCCCAGTGGCGCGACTTTATTCCCTTCCACGAGTATTTCGATGGCGACAATGGGCGCGGCTGCGGAGCTAGCCATCAGACGGGTTGGACCGGCCTCATTGCTCAGGTGCTCATCATGCTCGGGAAAGAAATGGACGAGCACACGTGACGGGTGCACATCGGCAAACAACGTCACACTTCGGACTCCGTAACTACCAAACAGTCATAACGTCCCCCGTTTATGTCGAGAAGCCAAAACTAATGTGAGCTTCGCGCAGAAATAGCCGCGCCTGTTAATCAGAAAGCGAGCACGAACCAATATAAGAACACGGCGAATACGGGACAAACAGCGGCGATACCTCTTGGCACTCCTCTGCCTCGGAATATCACGAACAGAACTACAATGCTCGCTAGCGCCAAAGCGGTAAAAGACGCGATGCCGCATGCTCGACGGAAACCATCGGTGTTTGGAGGTACCCAGACGTCAAAGAATTTGAAGCCAAAACCGGACGCCATCACTAACCGCGCGGCCAATGCTCCAGCGACCACAAAGCAATAGGCCGCGATTGCGGATGTCCAACTAACACGATTCGACCGGACCGGTCGCATAACACCAAATCTCAGTTCCATTGTGGAACGACGCGACGAGATTGCCGCAGTATAAACCTTCCGATAAATAATAGCCAAACCGCGCCTAATTCTCGGCCGACAAATTCGCCAAGATTTTTGTAGAAATTGGGCCAGCACATGTGGTATCGTCACCCCACGCCGCATTGCGCAATCGCCCGTTCTTTGATCACCGAGTGCGTAGAGTCGGCTCCGACGCTACTCGGAGACGCTGACGGTGCGCGCAAGACATGTTCCGAAGATCATGGTTTATTATTGAATCTCGCCGCGCTTTAAATACCCAAAAATCACCCCTTATGGAATTGGTGCCCGCAATAAAACGCCTTGTTTTTAAGTATTTCATCTCGGCGCGCGTGCTCGCCAACGGCGAATTTTGTATTAAAAAATCGAGTTCACTGGCAAACGCAAAAACTCCTTAAAAGGAAACATTGGATGCGATCGATCAAGCGGAATTGGATCCGCGCCGTGGGTTTGGCAGTGTCGCTGCTGGCACTCCCCGGCCTACATGCGGCCGACGACGTGCAATCGGAGCGCGACGTTGAGTACTCGAATCCAGACAATCAACATTTGCAGCTCAACATCGCTTCGCCGCGCGGCGATGGGCCTTTCCCAGCGGTGCTGTGTATCCACGGCGGCGGATTTCGCGCAGGCACGCGTGATGGGTACGACGGTTTAATCAAGAAGCTCGCCGAGCATGGGTACGTTGCGGCGACCGTGACCTACCGCCTCGCGCCGAAGTACCAGTTCCCGGCAGCCGTGTTCGACGTGAAGGCCGCGGTCCGTTGGATGCGCGCCAACGCGCGCGAATACAAAATCGATCCGGATCGAATCGGCGTGACGGGCGGATCGGCGGGCGGGCACTTAGCGCAGTTTTTAGGCGTGACGGCGGACCAGAAGCAGTTTGAAGGCGACGGCGGCAACTTGGATCAGTCGAGCCGCGTCGCCTGCGTTGTGAACTTCTATGGCCCCAGTGATTTCACGAAGTCGTACGGCAAGAGCGTGGATGCCGCCGAAGTGTTGCCGTTGTTCTTAGGCGGCGACGTTGAGCATGCGCGCAAGCGGCATATCGAAGCGAGCCCATTGTATTGGGTAACGCCCGATGCGGCCCCAACTCTATGCGTGCACGGGACGAAGGACAATTACGTCGCCTTCGAGCAGGCCGAGTGGATCGTCGAGCGATTGAAAGCCGCCGGCGTCGAGGCGGAACTGCTCAAAATGGAGGGCGCTGGCCACGGCTTTAAAGGTGCGGACGAGGAAAAGGCCGAGGCCGCAATGTTGGTGTTTTTCGAACGGCATTTGAAGTAGTAGACGAGTTTAGCCGCGACGCGCTAGCGGAGCGCGAACACACGGCTCATCACCAACATGTCAAACTGGCGACGGGAAGTGTCGAAAATTCCGACACACTTACGATTGGCCGGTTGTCGAACTGGCCACTCCTGGCAAAGAATTGAACTGGTGATAGAAGTTTAACCCGCGTTGGAAGGAATCGGTTATGTGGCCCTTAAAGCGACAGTTCTGTGTGATCCTGATTTGCGCCGTCGCGGTCGGAAACATACGCGCCGCCGAGCCGGAGTTGAAGGACATTGTGTCACGTGGCTTCGACTATTTAGCGAAGGCCCAGAATGACAAGGGGCAGATCTCGCCGCGAATTGGGTCCGGTGTAACTTCATTGGCGGTGACGGCCGCGTTGCGGAATGGCCGCAAGCTGGATGATCCGCTAGTGGCGAAAGGCTTCAAGGCACTCGAAGCTTACGTGCACCCGGATGGCGGTATTTATGGAAGTGATCGGGTGCGGAATTATGAAACGTGCGTTGCGATTATGTGCCTGGCGGAGGCGAACAAGATCGCCGGCGACAAGCGATACGACAAGATTCTAAAGAACGCCGGCGACTACGTGCGCGGGCTGCAGATTGGCGCCGACGGCGGCGTCGATAAGAGCGATCCGAAGTTCGGCGGCGTGGGATACAGTGGGCCCGAGCGGCCGGACCTTTCAAATACGGCATATCTCGTCGATGCACTTCACTCGATGGGGGCGACAGACGACGATCCGGCGATTCAGCGCGCGCTGGTGTTCGTGTCGCGCTGTCAGAACTTGAAGGGGAAGTGGAACGATACGAAGTTTGGGCCGCTGGTCGATGACGGCGGGTTTTATTACGTCATTCCAACTGCGAACGCGGATCCGCGGGATTCCGATCAATACACGGCGAACGGCGGGCTGCGCAGCTCGGGCTCGATGACGTACTCCGGTTTCAAAAGCTTGATTTACGCGGGTCTGAAGAAAGACGATCCGCGGACGGCGGCGGCAGCGAAGTGGATCGGCGCGAACTACTCCGTGACGGATAACCCCGGGCAGGGAAATGCCGGGCTTTTTTACTACTATCAGCTGTTTGGTAGCGCGCTCGCCGCGTCGGGAATGGAAAAGGTTGCCACGAAGAGCGGCGAGAAGGATTGGAAGCACGACTTGATTGTCGAACTGGCGAAAACGCAAAAACCAGACGGATCGTGGGCGAACAGCAACCGGCAGTTCATGGAAAACGACCCGAGCCTTTGCACGGCGTTCGCGCTTTTAGCTCTGTCGAATTGCGATGACAAACCGACCGGCAAGTAAAAACGATGGAATTGCGACTGATGGGCCACGTGTCGCGAGCGCAGGCTCTGCAGCGACTGCCCTAAAGGCCGGCCAATTCGTTGTCGGTTTGATTTGGGCGGCGAATTTCCCGTTGCTGGTCGCAGGGTTTGTGTGGGTTTATGGCTGGGGGCAGTCGCGCGGCGTGCTCGAACTTGTGCACCGCGCATTGGCCATGACCAGCGCAAATCCGGGCTTCCTGGTTCGCGACCCTGCGCGGTTGGAGCAAGGAGTAAGAATTGTCGAGTTCGCGGTCTTCCTCGTCGCTTGTTCGTTGGCGATCATGCTCGCCAGTTTGTTGTTAGGGCCGCGACGCTATCAGACGACTCGCATGTGGCTGATTTTTACAGGGCTAGCCTGCGGTTGGCTGGGGCTCGTGATGACGTGGCCCGCCGTTTATTGGTTTGGGCAGCAGCATCGGGCGAGCAAATTGGTGTCGGCGGCTGAGTCGACGGTGACCGCGCTCCAAAGTCATTGGCCGACGATGGATGGCGAGTTGCCGGAGTTGGGGCCGTTTCTGGCGTATCCAAGCAGTGCGCCGATGGCGCTATTACCGCTAAGCGATGCGAGTTTTGCGAATACTCGCGTACCATTCTCCGCGGTCGAGCGGACTGGCGACGGCGTCATGCGCTTCGAGCTGAGAGGCAGCGAACTTGGCGCGTGGCTCGAGTGGCGGAAGGATGACAGCGAGCCGGAGTCGTTTGTCGGCGGGTTAGAGACGCATTACGACGTCGATCGCGCTGCGCGGCTTGCGCCGCACTGGTTTTTGGTGCGCTATCGGGCAAATTTAGCGGCAAGTGGGTGATAGCGTGTATTTGACCTGTGTTTCCAGACTTGATCTCCCCTGCCCTGCTCTGCACCAGGTTGCTAGAATTTCCGCCCCGAACCTGAAGCCGGTTCGCTCCTCTTTGTTAATTGTTGCCGGAAGCGCGCGAGTGGCGCTGGGCGCGCGGCGTGAATGCCGCGGCGAATTTGCTTCTGCCGGCAACGGATATTTTTTTTCGCGGGGTTTGTGCGGTCGTGTTGCATCTAGTTTTCCTATTCTGTTGTTTCGTGTGGGGGACGTCGTTCATCTTGCTCGAACGCGTGACGCACGTGATGGGGCCGGTCGAGATCGCCATGTGGCGGATGTTCAGCGGGGCCGCGGTCGTCGGCGCGTGTTGGTGGTTCAAACGCGACGAATACCGATTGAACTGGCGCGACTTTGCTTTGATCGCTGTTTCGTCCGTGTTGTTTACGGCGCCGCCGCAAGTGATTCAGGCGTATGTGCTCGAGCAAGGCTTCGGGCACGGATTCTTTGGCACCATGGTCGCCGCAATTCCGCTGCTCACGATTCTCGTTTCAGTGCCGATGCTCGGCGAACGGCCGACCGCTCGCGAGTTCGTGGGCGTGCTGGGCGGGCTAGTCTGCATTTTCCTGCTGATGGCCGAAGGCATGAACCGCGGCATGTCGTTGGGCCTGCTGGCACTGACGATGATCATTCCGCTGTCGTCGGCAGTGAGCAATACGTTTTACAAGTGGAAGCTGCCGCACGTGCCGGCGGCGCCGCTGACGGCGCTAGTATTGGTCGCCGCAGGATTCACGCTCGTGCCGCTACGAATGTCTCCACGTTGGATGGAATCGATGAGCGTTGCGGGGCCGGCAGACACCGTCGTCACGCCGAGCGCGCTAACGTACTTACTGCTGTTGGGCGTGATCGGTAGCGGCATTTCGACGATGGCGTACGTGTGGTTGGTGCTTGAACGCGGGCCACTGTTTGCCGGGATGACGACTTACGTGGTGCCAGTAATCGCACTTTTGTGGGGCACGCTCGATCACGAAGCGATCAGCCCACTGCAAACGACGGCGATCGTCGGCGTATTGGGGATGGTGGCGTTGGTTCAGTCAGGGTCGAAGGTCGCTGAAGAGATCCTGGAGCCCGCAGTTGCTGTGCAACGCGGGAAACCTCGAATGGCTGCCGCGATCGAGCCGGATGCATTGGTATCGTTGCCAATTGCCGAGATTCCACTCTCCGATCGTCGCGCGGTCCAGCCGGAAGCGCAGGTGGCGTGAAGGTTAGAGATTTGGCTATGAACGCCACAGCATTGATCGAGTCGATCGCTCCAGCAACAATGTGCGGTATTCCGTTATCACTTATTTCAACGCGCAGCATGGTTAACTGCTGCATTTCGGAGTTTGGCGCAGATGCACCCCTGGTTGGCAGATCGCACGGCGAAGTTTGATAGCTCGGGTATCCGCAAGGTGTTTGACCTCGCGGCGAAGATGAAGAACCCGATCAATCTTTCGATCGGGCAACCCGATTTTGCCGTGCCCGATGCGGTGAAGGATGCCGCAATCGCGGCCATTGAGCAAGACAAGAATGGCTACAGCCAAACACAGGGAATTGCCGACCTGCGCGCGAAGTTGCAACAGCGCGTCGACGTCGAGTTCGGGCACGCTGACCGGCGGGTGCTTGTGACATCGGGCACGAGCGGCGCGCTAGTACTGGCGGCGCTCACTCTGGTGAACCCCGGCGAGGAAGTGATCGTTTTCGACCCGTACTTTGTGATGTACCCCGCACTTATCGGAATGGTTGGCGGGAAATGCGTGACGATTGATACGTATCCCGATTTTCGGATCGATCCCGAGCGCGTGGCAGCAGCGATCACACCGCGAACGAAGATGATTCTGCTCAACAGCCCGACGAACCCAACGGGTGTTGTCGCCAGTGAGGACGAGCTCAAAGCGCTGGCGGAACTTGCGGCGAAGCACAACATTGCGCTCGTAAGTGATGAGATTTACCGAGAGTTTTGTTATGACAGCCCGTCGGCGAGTGCCGCGAAGTGGAATGATCGAACAATCGTGGTCGATGGGTTCAGCAAGACCTATGGCGTGACCGGGTGGCGACTAGGATATGTGCATGGGCCGGCCGAGATCATCGATAAGATGACCATGCTGCAACAATACACGTTTGTTTGTGCGCCGCATCCGTTGCAATTGGCCGCTATCGCGGCGCTAGATGTGGATATGAGCGGACACATTGCGAATTACCGGCGCAAGCGGGACCGCGTGGTGGCGGGGCTCTCGGAAGCCGGCTACAACGTGGCCAAGCCGGGCGGGGCCTTTTACGTGTTCCCAGAATTGCCAAATCGAGCAGGAAGTGCCGGCCGCGGCGGTGAGAGCGGGACGGAGTTTGTATCTCGAGCGATCGAAAACGAATTGTTAATTATTCCGGGCAATATTTTCAGCGGGCGCGATACCCATTTCCGGATTTCCTATGCGGCGAGCGACGAGACGATCGAGCGCGGGTTGGGAGTGTTAGCTGCTTTGAATCAGTAAAGCTTTACTCCGCGCAGTTTAATGACCCCGAAGATTCGGCACTTCGACTCGACGATAAACGCCGTGGTGCGCCTGAGCGATCGTCGTCAGATTCTGCTCGCCATCCAGCGAAGTGATGCCCAACCCAATCGTATGGACGACGAAATTCCATTGATTCGGCGCTGTCAAATGCGACATCACATCCCGGCGAACTGCATCGCTATATTTGAGATCGCCGTCCCACAGCAGGTACACGGCCTGCGGTCGAAGCGCGGCAGCCATGTCCATCGCCCGAATCAATTCGCGATTGTGGCCCGAGGCCAGGATCGCCTTTGGCAGCCATTCCCGCAGGCGGTTCTTGTTTTGCGGTGTCGCCGGAATAAGTTCAGGTTCGGCCTGCGGAAAGAACATGGGGTACGGTTGATCGCTGACAAAAATCACGTAGAACGACTGTCGCGGCGAGAGTCCCTCGACTGTTTTCACGAGCTCGGCGACCGCCATTTCGAATCGGCCGTTTTTCATACTGCTCGAGTTGTCGACGACGAACACAAATCGGTCGCCTTTCGTCTGCGTTCCGAAAAACATCGCAGCGCCCGCGGGTCCGCCAGTTCGCCCGCCGCCGCCATTGCCGCGTTTTTGGCTGCTACCAGATCCGGCCGGCTTGCCAGATCCGTTTGCACTGTTGCCCCCTTCGCCCGCCGGTATGGTGCCATCGTCGGTCGGCGGCGGGCCGACCAAACCGGCTTCGCCCGCGTTCGGCGGCCCCATTGCGGCCGATTCGAAATCCACCGGCACGACTTCGCTCAAAATCGGCTCAGGCGATCCGGCCTGCAGCGGCTGCGCGGCGTCTGCTGGGCCGCCCAGACTGTCGGTGTCCAAGGGCGCAAGCTGGCCGAGATCGAAGTTCTCGTTATGCTCAGGTGCCTTTTCGCCGAGATCGAGAATGGTCGTTGTGAACGCGGGCTCGCTGTGAACAACTGCAACGACCGTGATCGACACGATCGCCAGCAACACCGCGCCATGCAGCACAAGACTCGCAACCACTGGCGATGTAACAAATCTGTAAACGGGGTTACCACTCTTTTCAATCGCCGGCGCACGAAGTGGCTTGTCGTCGACAGGCGCGTCCAATGACGAATCCGGAACGTCTAACGAAGTGGCTCGATCGTCCGAATCCATACGCTCGTCGATAAGCGTTTCAGCGATTGATTCCTCAAATGCGTCAGACGGTGGCACCGCCGCTTCTACCGCAACAGGCGTCATTCCCCAGTCGACTGCGTCGCACCCCGCAGTGGCCGAGCGGTCCGTCTCGAGCGCCGAACCATCTTCGGGCGTCGCTCCCGCCTCGCGATGCTTAATTGATTCCAACGCAACTTCGAGCCGCGTCAAATCCGTGCGCACACGGTACGTGTCCATTTCCAATTGGCGGACACTCTGGCGCGTCGACGCCAAAGTCGCTTCGAGCGGATCGGGTTCAGAGGGGACAGAGTTCATCGACTCAGCCGACGGGCATGGTAAGAACGTACGCTTAGCGCTACTCGAACCTGGATGACCTCTCTGTCCGCATCTAATATAACCACTCTCAAAGGGGGCGGTGAAGCATCGGAATCACGATTTTTCGGATCGCAAAGTCAAGAGCGGCGCCGCCGATGCTAAGATTTGACGGTCGCGGGCTCCGCGGCCAGCGTCAGTGCGCGGTCGATTCGAGCCAGGCATCGCTCCCGGCCAAGAATCGCTAGGGTCTCGAAAAGCCCAAAGCCAACCGCTTTACCGGTGGTTGCGACACGCACGGCATGCACGATATCGCCGATTTTGATGCCGTTTGATTCCACGAACTCATGCGTGGCCGCATCCAAAAGCTCCGCCGAAAAAGGCTCGACGGTCGTCAGCACCTCCCGATACTTTTTCAGCAGCGGCTGCGCATCGGCCGGCTTGCGCAGGCGTTTGTCGAGCGCTGCATCGTCGATTTGCAGCGCGTCGTCGGCGACAAAAAAATCATCGAAGTCCAGAATATCCCCTGCAACTTTCACCCGGTCGCCCGCCGCTTCCAAGATGCGCGTGACATACGGGGCTGTATCGCAGGGCGGTGGATCGCTCACCAGCTTCGCCCGCTGTAAAAACGGAATCACTTTCGCAACACGCTGTTTGATCGGCAAGCGCTGCATGGCGCGCGCTTCGAATGCCACCAGCTTCTCGCAATCGAAACTGGCCGGCGCTTTGTTCACCCGCTCCAGCGAAAAGTGTTTTAACATCTCGTCGCGTGAAAAATCTTCCGTCTTGTCGTCGAGCGACCAGCCGAGCAGCAGCAAATAATTCAGCAGCGCCTGCGGCAGATAACCAACCTGCTCATAAAAATCGACGATTACCGGATTGAACGTCTCAGTGCTCACCACCATTCCCAATCGCCGCGCGATGGATTGCCCATGCTCCATCAGCTGCGCGAAATCGCGGTTCTTCAAATACTTATCCAGCTTTCGCTTGCTCAGCTTTGTCTTGCTGCCCGGCTCCGCGACGTACGGCAAATGGGCGAAGATCGGCACCTCGTATCCCAATCGTTCGAACATGAACACCTGGCGGGCCGTGTTGGAAAGGTGCTCTTCCGCTCGCACTACATGCGTGATTTGCATCTCGTGGTCGTCGACCACCGTGGCCAGGTGATACAAACAGGTGCCGTCCGCTCTCTGAATAACGTGATCCTGTTCGCTAGCCCAATCGATCCGCACTTGGCCGCGAATGCGGTCGTTGAGCACGAACTGTCCTTCGCGCGGCATGAGCAAGCGGACCACTCCGGCCCGGCCTTCGGCTTCGAACCGCAGCACATCGGCATCGGTTTCCGCCCGCCATTTCCGGCTGTAGACAAATGGCCGACCCGCCTTCTGTGCTTCCTCGCGCTCGGCTTGCAACTCGTCGCTTGTTGCATAGTCGCGATACGCGGCTCCGGCCGCCAACAGCTTCTCGACCGCGGCCTGATATTTTTCCAATCGCTGCGACTGGAAATACGGCCCAAACGGCCCACCGACTTGCGGCCCTTCATCCCAATCGAGCCCGACCCACTTCAGCCCGTGCAAAATCGGCGCAAGTGCTTCCTCCACGTTCCGCTGCGCATCGGTGTCGTCAATCCGCAGAATGAACTGTCCGCCCTGCCCTTTCGCAAAGAGCCAGGCGAAAAGCGCCGTTCGCACGCCGCCAATGTGAAGGTAACCGGTCGGACTTGGAGCAAATCGCGTGCGGACAGTCATCGTCGATGAAGTTTGGATCGCGGATGGGGGGATCGGAGAATGGCAACGTTCAGCCACCCAGTATCCGGCATCTCGCAAGCCGCATCCAGCCCGCACTTTTCAGCGGCTAGGCGGCGCGACCGTCGGTCTTCATCTTCCGCAATCGCTTGCGATCAGACTTGCTCACCTTGCGGCTGCCGCTCGACGAATCGTCTTCGTCTTCATCGTCGTAATGCTCGCGTTCCGGCCGGCTTCCATCCACCCAGCGGCTGGAATCGGCCGGCGTTTTGGCGGCCTGAATGACGGGCCGGGAATAGCCGCCGGCCGCAAGCACCGAGGCCCCAGATTTCGACGCGGGCAAATCGGTCAAGGGACGTCCCGTCGTTTGCCTCGCCGCCTTTTCCATTTTCTTGGCAGTCGCTCGCCGGGGAACCGCAATCAATCCTTGTGCATCAAGCACAACGAACCGGGCATACGCTACAACCGACGCCAGCACGAAGCAATGTCCGGCCAGGAGCGCCGTGCCTGCGGTTAAGGATGCCACATGCGAATCGGTTATGGGAGACAACCCCAAGAAGACGCCCAGCGCCGCGGCATAGGTCGCGAACCCTACGCCGAGCAGCGCGGCTCCGAAACGGCACTCACGCGTATCATACAAGCTTCGCAGCATAAGCCACGCAATCGGGAGGCCGGGCATTAACAGCCACCAGGCCGCGCCTTCGCGCAGCGCCGACCAACCGGTCACATGCGTCAGGAGATCGGCAACAACCTGATGCAGGCCCGTGACGCTATTCGCGCTCATCGTAAGGCATGCGATCGATGCCCCCAGCCAAACTCGGTAGCGACCGCGAAAATCGTCGATGCGATGGCGGCGAATCGAGTAAATAAGCAAACAGGCCGCGCTCGCCACGAGCAGCACCACTGCGCAAGCCCAGGACGCCAAACTTCCAGGGGCCGCGATCTCTAGCGCCGCAACGCTGCGTACGCAGCATGCCTGACCAATTGCCGAGGCAAAGTAATCCAGCGCCGCTAAGCCGCTCGTGATCCCCAAACCCACCACGAGTAGCGTGATGATGGTTCGGTAACGGCGCGGAACAAAATCTGTCACCTGCGGATGATTTTCAACACCCGCCGCGTCACTGTATCGCGGCGCGTCGGCCGCGAAGCTCGTGTCGCTAACGGCTCGTAAAGCCGTATGATGATTGGATGCCGCGAGTACTTCATCCTTGAGTACTCGACGCCGTCGATCGCGTCCGGGGAAGTTGACCATTGTGCTTCCAGAGTCGTGTCAGCGTTCGCCGCCGCGAATCCCTGCGGTCGGCCGTCAAAAACATCGCGCCTCGCGGCGAAGGTGAACCTTCGCGCGCTGCCGTCCTACGAGCGCAAAGCGCTACATCCGGCACCGGGCGCATAATCCATTTCGGCATTCCAATGCTTGCAACTGATTCCTTGCGACCCGGGAACCGGTTATTCCGTTTGCAGCGGTTCTGCAGCCGGCGACAAGTTGACGTTTGCTGGTAATGCTGCCGGCTTGCGGTAAGCTCCCGCGACATTCTCCTTTTCGCGCACAGGCGAGCAAAATACACGCGAAACCACGCCCAAACTCGGCCGCAGCCGGACCATAACCTAGGCTTGTATGGATGAAATGTTGGGATCCCATTGCGGCCGCATGCCGAGCCGTGCGGTGCCGGTGTTCCCTCAGCCAGCATGGCTACGCTCTAGCAAAGCTCGATCAACATGGCCGACTTTATCGAATCAACAACGCTGCTGAATCTTCCCGAATTGGGTTATGCGCCGGTGCCTAACATGCCGATCGATGCGCCGGCACGGCAGGTTTCCGAAATCTCGGTGCTGCTCAGCTCGTTGGACGAAGCGGCCGCCGAAAGTGGCCATTCATTGGCCGCCGACCGCAAAAGCTCGCACGAAGAAAAGCTCATTCAGGCCCGGCTGGGGATGGCGAGCGGCCTGTACACGGCGCTGCGTGCCAAACACCCGCAGTCGGCTTCGCACTCGCTCCGCGTTGCACTTGGTTGCAGCTCCTGGGCCGCGATCCTGCAGCTCGATGACGAAACGCGCGACCTGCTGGAAGTCGCAGCCCTGCTCCACGATGTCGGCAAAATTGGCGTCCCCGAAAAAATCCTTCTGAAACCGGGTCGCTTGACTCCGGAAGAAACCGCGCTCATGTCGCGGCATGCCGCCCTCACGATGGAAGTGCTCGCCAGCTGCGGCGCGCCGCAAAGCCTGCTAGAAATCGTTCACTACAGCCGCGCCTGGTTCAATGGCGAAGGACGCAACCAGGATCGCCAAGGCCAGCAGTTGCCGCTCGCTTCGCGCATGCTCTCGATCGTCGATGCGTTCGATTCCATGACCACGGATCAACTTTACCGCCCGGCCCGTTCACGCGAACGAGCACTGGCCGAGCTGTTTGAGTTCGCCGGCAAGCAATTCGATCCCGATCTGGTGCGGCAGCTCCAAGCGGTGTTCTCGCACGATCAGAATCTAATGACCGAGAAGTTGGCCCGCCGCTGGTTGCATCGGCTGCCGAAAGAGGGCAACCTGCTACCGTGGACCGTGGCGCCGGCCGAACAAAGAGTGGTGCCACTTGAACAGTACGCAGCGGATGCCGCGACCTCGCTGTTCGAAAAGAAGCTCGTCGACAACATGCACGACGGCGTGGTCTTCGTAGACAGCCAGTGCACGATCTTGCTTTGGAACACGGGCGTCGAACGGCTCACCGGCGTCAGTAGCGCCGCCGCGTGCGGTCGCACGCTGCTGCCAAATCTGATGGATATGTGCAACAATCGCGAACAACGGATCGCGAATGAAGAGTGCCCGATCGCTCACGCTATTTCGACCGGCGTGCAGTGGCTGGGCCGCATAAGCGTCATGGGCCGGCAAGGCCATCACGTTGCCGTTGATCTGCACGCGATTCCAGTTCGCAGCGTCGATGGCGCCATTCACGGCGCCACCGTCCTTCTGCACGATGTTTCCTCGGAGACTTCGCTCGAAGAGAAATGCCAGGCTCTGCACGCCCAGGTCGCCAAAGACCCGATGACGCAGGTCGCCAACCGGGCCGAATTCGACCGGATGCTCAACAACTTCGTGGCCGCACACCAGGAATCCAACCTGCCGTGCAGCCTGATCATGAGCGATCTCGATCACTTCAAGTCAATCAACGATACGCACGGGCATCAGGCCGGCGACGCGGCCATCATCACCTTCGCATCGTTGCTGAAAACTATGTGCCGCTCCGGCGACCTGGTCGCTCGCTACGGCGGTGA
>DATBAY010000394.1:0-13264 GCA_036271295.1 Lacipirellulaceae bacterium
TCGTAGCGGCGAATTTGCCCCGGAAAATAAAGCTGGAATGACGTCGCTGCCAGCTACGCGTTCCGGAAGCGCATGGCCGAACGCGCGGGCGGAGATTACCAAGGGCAGTCCATCGGCCAAGACTAATGAAGAGTTTTCGTAAGCCGCTCTAAAATCTGCGCGCTCTTGAAACATGACGGCGTGATCAACGTTCGGCGTCACGACAAACCGGCACGCATCAGGTCGCGGGGACTGGCACCACTCGAGCAGTGTGTCGACCGCCTGCTTCATGGAGACTTGCGATACCTGCATCCCAAACAGGCTTACCGTCTGCGGACCGCCAGCCGTTCCCATGGTTGTTTCCTTTGAATGCAAGAAACCGAATCAATTCGTCGTTGCCGCGTACGCGTGACCAACCACACTCGACGACAACTGCAGCCCTGGGGCAATGCGCTTTGCAATTGCCGACGCTTGCCGCAGATTCACCGTGATGGCAGCAAATGCAAATAACAAGAGTTCTTGAGAAGGTAGCAATGTGAGGTCATGGAAGACCGCCGAAGACAGATAATTTGCCACGAGCGCCAACGTCAAAATACCCTGCGCGCGAACCCACGACGGCGCTGCCTGGTTTTTTGCTAACAACCAGCCACTGCGTACAAACGCCAGGAGCAATGCAACGAATGCGGCAAACCCGACCATGCCAGTTTCCGTGAGCACGCTCAGCAGCGTGTTGTGGTGATGCAAGTTGCGTATCGATTCAAGCTCCACTTTCTGCCGGCGATCGGACAAGTACGGCAGTTTTTGGTCAAAGAACCGGCCGAAGCCCACTCCAAAGATCGGATGATCGCAAAACATTTGCCACGATACATAGGCAAACGACTCGCGCTGGTCGACCGAGTGTTCCGAGTCCCCGGTGCTGCCCTCACGCTTGATATCCAGCAGGTTCCCCCACGACGACACGAACAGCAACAGCACGACAATTGCGCCGCCGCTAAACGCGGGCACCCGCCAGCGCTTCGGAATCTGAAACGCTGCCACCACCAAGGCGCTGGCGCCGAGGCCGATCCACGTCGAACGCGTATACGTTAGAAACACGCCGAACGCAATCAGTGGCAAGATCAACAATAGTGCCAGTTGCTGCCAGCGTCGCCGAGCTTCCGGAAGCAACATCCAAGCGCACATGCAAGTCGCAGTAAGATATAGTCCGAGGCTGACCGAGTTTAATTCGGGCCCACGAGCGCGGCCGAAGTGAATACCAAGATCGGGGTTGGAAATATATCGAGGAAAAACCAGCGACCACGCGTGACTTGTTTCGAAAATGGCCGTGCAGGCCAGGTAAATCCCGAGGGCGACCAGCGCAATCAACATCCCCGACCAATCGCGGCGTGTGACCGGCAATTGCCTGAGAAATGCGTACAGCAGGCTGGGGACTAAAAAACTCGCCAGCAGCCGGCCCCACTTGGAAGTGACGCCGTCTGTGAACTCCGGTTGCCCGCTGAAGACCGCGCTGATTCCAACAACGCCCAATAACGCGATGAGACACCAATCCTCATTCGTCATCTGACGAAATGCGAAGTCACCACGCCGCCATCGAATCGCCGCGGTAGCGAGAAGGCCCGCGAAGAGCAGCCGATCGAGCGTAATCGGCAAGCCCGCGATGTGCAGATTCCAAAACTCGTGGCCCAACGCGTAAGCCACCACGAGCAGTACACCGCACCCAATCAAGAGCGAGCTCCGACGAGCGATCAAAGCTGCCCAGAGCAGGCCCGCCACTCCGAAAATGATGGCCACGAGCGGCATCTGAAGGTCAAATCCCGTGGGTAGTGATCAATCTACGCATTAGTGCCACACAACAAGTATTGGCCACAATTTTCGATAAGATCGCTACTTGCGACATCTTTCTTGTACGGTCCGAACGGCTTCCTCCAGGCTTAATCCGCGGAACATGCCGAATGTTTCACTTACGCGGGCACCCGGTCCTCCTGGTTTCGATGAGTTGAGCAACTCGGTCAAATTCGCAACCTTCGATGCGGCCGAAGCGTCGTCGGTCGCCGCAGCCGGACCGGCCACCGCAGACTTCACAATCGGGCTTGCGTTGTGAGCGGTTTCCTTCGGAACAGCAAACAAGAAGACAAACCCAACGCCGACGAGCAACCCGCCGACGCCACCCGCTGCTGCAACGGTCTTGCGAGCCGGGCCGCTCGGCCGAACCGCCGCTTCGACGCCGTCGACACGAGTGATAACACTTGCGCTATGAGCTCCCGCCTGGCGAGCACGAGCATCCGCCAAATTCTTTTGGGCCGCCTCGACCAACCGCGAGTGGTTCTGAACCGCAGACACCAGGTTCGTGTATTCCGCCCGGAACTTCGCCAGGTTTGCAATCCGCTCCCGGACCGACGACTTTTTCTGAACCAGCGACGCTTCGCGATCCGCACACAGCTGCAACTCAACCTGCAGACCACGGATCCCGACAGAAATCTCGTTGTGCAGCTGGTCGCGAATCAACTTCTCCGATTCCCGTGCGGCAATTACGAACGGATGGGCTTCGCTCCGGCTACCCAACAGGTCGGAGGTGTGCAGTTGCGAATTGATCAGAGCGTTCTTTAACTGGCTCACGGCTGGCTGGGAAGCTAACAAGTCGTTCGGCGTCGCCAATAACTGTTGCGGATCATCCTGTGCCGCAACCAACACTTTCAATAGCCGCTCGTGTTCTGTGCGGCTGGCCTCGTTCGTGCGTCGCTCGGCTTCGATTCCCGCGAGTTCCTGCGACACTTCACTTTGGCTACCAGCCTCAGCGTTTAAGCTTCGCAGCTCGCCCAAATCGGGGCCAATGTTCCCTTCAAATGACGAGAGCTTGCTGGTGGCCCCGGTCAGATCATTACTCGCCATGTCGACCGTGCGTTCGAGCTCGGCAATCATCCCCTGAGCGCTCTGGCTTCGAAGTTCCTGCATGCGGCGCTGGAGTTGGTTGCATAACGCCACGACGAGCACGTTTGCCCGCTCCGGGTTTGAATCGCTTACCGAAAGGTAGAACACTTCAGTCTTGCCGAATTCAGCGCCCCCTGGCGGCCGCATGTCGACGCAATCGCGGAGCGCCTCGACGTCCGCCGTCGTCGGCCATGCTTCCGCATGACGAGTTCCGCTTGGCGGACCAATTTCACGAAGAGCAGCCGAAATAACGTACTGGCTTTTCGCCACCTCGAGCACCGTCTCCTGCAGCGTTTTCATTTCCGAAAGATCAGAGAACTTTCCGAGACGCTGTTCCGAAACACTGGCAACCTCCGGCCGCACAACCAGCGCTTGCGTAGCCTTCCACTCGCGTGGCTTAACAAACGAATACGCCCCAGCAACAATCGCACAGACCATGGCCGGAATTGCCCACCACGAAAGGTGCGACCGCAGCAATCGAACGAACTCAATTGGTTGTAAGGCGTTCCCCTGGTTCGATCCGGTCGAGCTGGTTTGGCAAGCCATAAATGTCCTTCGTGAAGGCGATCGATACTCTCAGTTCGGTTGTGTCGGTCGAGACTAGGCAAAGGCCATGCCTACCGCCCTTGTTCCGCGCCATTGACGCCGGCTCCTCCCGCAAAAACTCAAAATCACCGCGGTTTTTAGTCAAACGCCGATGTGGCGGTTCGCAACCCGAAATGCGAATCCGACCGCTGGACCGTTGCTCCCACACCACGCGATGCGAATACGCCACACCACACAAATGCGCTACAAACCGCACAGTCCGAAACTACGCGAGAAACGCTCAACGAAGCAGTTGCTTTCCGCGGCGATTACGGCAGAGTTTCGTTACGGCGCCCGATCGGCGTGCCGTCGGCAGAGCAGGGCACTGCGTTTGCAGAAATACCGGCAATCGAACTCCATCAAAACTTCAGGCGAACACGCATGCGGGTCGAACGCGTCAACGAGTGGTCGGGGCTACAAGCGCTTCAACGGGAATGGAACGCGCTCTCTGCTGGCAAGCCGCTGCGATCCTGGGATTGGCTGGCCACCTGGTGGACGTTCTACGGTCGATCTGAGAAATCAAACCGAGACCTTTTCGTACTCGCCGTATACGACGATGACGCCACGCCATCTAACGACAACACGATTCGTCGTCTGGTTGGCGTTGCTCCCTGGTATATCGAACAGTCAACGCTCAAAGGTCGCGTGCTCCGCTGGCTCGGCGACGGCGAGGTCTGCACCGATCACTCGTCGTTCATCTGCGCGCCTGAACATATTCAACTGGTCGCCGAATCTCTTGCATCGGCAGTAATCGAGCAATTCGATGACTGGGACGCCATCGAACTAGACAGCGTAGATTCAGACGACGCGGCGGTCCGGACTTTAGTCGCGAAGCTGCAGGATGACGGATGTTCAATCAATGAGTCGCCCGCCGATTCGTATTGGGCCGTCGACCTGCCCGCCAGTTGGGACGAATATCTCGCCAACAACTCCAAGTCGCATCGGAAGCAGCTTCGCCAACTTGAGCGACGTGTCCTCGAAGGAGACCGCGTCACTTGGCACCGCGTTCAAACGCAGGATGAACTCGAAGTTGCTTGGGGCGTGCTCGTCGATTTGCACCAACGCCGTCGCAAAAGCCTCGGTGAACCGGGTTGCTTCGCCTCGCAAGCTTTTCACGATTTCCACCAACAAGTCGCCGAGCATCTGCTGCTCAAAAACCAACTGCGTATTTCCTGGTTGGAACTCGACGGCTCGCCCGTCGCAGCCGAGTACCATTTTGCGGGCAGCACTACGACCTATGCCTACCAAGGCGGCGTTGATCCCGACCGGCTTGCGGATGAACCTGGCCGATTATCGACCATCCTCTGCCTGCAACAAGCGATCGCCGAGCAGCATACACGCTTCGACTTCCTTCGCGGCGATGAACCCTACAAAGCCCACTGGCGAGCCACCCCGCATCCAACCTGCAACCTCCGTATCGTGCCCGCCCGTCGACTTGCCCGCATTCGCGGGCGCGTATTGAGCATTGCGGACACGCTGCAGGACTGGGCGCGTCAAGCCGCCGAACTCACCAGCGTCGGAAGTTCGTTCGTTTGACGACCGGTCACACCCGATCCCTAGTTTTACAATTAGTCGTGATGCTCACCGCAAAAGAATTCGCCCTGACTGCTTATTACGCCGCGACGTTGCCGTCGCGCCGGCGTGCTGCCGCGCAGCGCGCGGCTACCGAGCGTGAGCCCGTGCGAATCGCGTTCTATCACCGCGTTGCCGATGAATCACCCAACGCTTGGACGATGACGCGTAAGTCATTCGCCAGGCAGATCGATTGGCTCGTCGCTCGCTTCGACCTCGTATCACTCGCCGAAGCCCAATCAAGAATTCGTGTCGGCCGCAATCATCGCCCTACCGCCGCCATCACGTTCGATGATGGCTACGCCGACAATCTCAGCTTCGCCATTCCACTTCTGCTGAAACGCGGCATCCCGTTCACCTATTTTGTCTCGACAGATCATGTGCTCCGCGGCAATTTCTTTCCGCATGACGTCGCCGCGGGCCGCCCCTTGTCAGTCAACACCCTAGCCCAACTTCGTGAACTCACGGCCGCCGGCGTCGAAATCGGGGCGCATACGCGCACTCACGCCGATCTTGGCCGCCCGCTCGCTGCACACGAATTGCGCAACGAAATCGCCGGTTCAAAGGGCGATCTTGAATCCGCGCTCGGCAAGCGAATCCGGTATTTCGCGTTTCCCTACGGCCTGCTCCGAAACTTGTGCGCAAACGCCTTCCGCGCCGCGTTCGACGCCGGCTTCGACGGAGTTTGCTCCGCCTACGGCGGCTACAACTTCCCCGGCGACGACGCATTTCATCTCCGCCGCTTCCACGCCGACGAACAATTGATCCGCTTTGTGAATTGGATGACCATCGATCCTCGCAAACTCCGCTTGCATCGCGATTTCGATACCGGCGCGTATCGAGAATCTCAGGTCCCCTTCGTTCCGATCACTGAAATTTCACCGGCGCTGCAACTTTGCGGCCCCTCGATCTCAGCCCGCCTCCTGACGTGATACGCGAACCATGGCTGAACTGAAGTCAACTGAGAAACGGCACCTGACGCCCGACACCTTCGTGGCGAGCGTCGCCATATTGCTCGTCGCGAACCTCATCCAGCGCAGTATTGGTTTTGGAAGAAGCCTGCTGTTTTGCCGCTGGTTGCCGGAAGCGGAACTCGGCAAATGGGAGCTGGCCTACAGCTTTTTGCTGCTCGCCGCGCCGGTAATTGTCCTTGGGTTACCCGGCTCCTTCGGCCGCTACCTGGAGCGATATCGCCAGCGTGGCCAGCTCCGAACATTCTTGCGACGAGCAACGATGTGGTCCGCGATATTCACGCTTGCGGGCTGCGCGGTGATCATCGTTGAAGCTCCGCGGTTTTCCAAAGTAATCTTCGACGATTGGAACCATTCGGCGCTCGTCATCGTTTTGTCAGTCAACCTGGCCGCGGTAGTTTTACACCATTACCTGGAAGCACTCTTTTCTGCCTTTCGGAAGTTCAGCATCGTATCGACGATGCATTTTTGCCAAAGCATTTCGTTTGCCATCATTTCGCTCGTTCTTTTGTGCGTGTGGCGAACGGCGGCAGAAAGCATCATCATCGGCTACGGAACCGCCTGCTTGATTTCAGTCCTTGCGATCGGCGCCTGGAAAGTCCGAGCCGTTCTGGCTGAAGCTCCTCCCGATAGCGGGATTCCGTACGGCGAACTCCTGCCCTATGTCCGCTTCGCCTTCTGGGTCTGGCTTATCAATTTGTTTTGTCATCTCTTTGGCGTCGTAGATAAATTCATGTTCCTGCACTACAGCGGACTCAACAACGACGAGTCGCTCAAGCTCTTGGGCGATTACCACGCCAGTCGCGTCATCCCAATTCTATTCCTGTCAGTCGCCGACCTGCTCGGCGGCGCCGTCATGCCATATCTAAGTCATGACTGGGAGCTCGGGCTTCGACAGAAAGTTTCCGACATGGTGAACAGCGTCCTGAAAGTTGCCGCCGTCGTCATGTTAACTGCCGGAGCCGCAGTGCTCTGGGTCGCGCCGCTGCTGTTCCACTATGTCTTTCAAGGACGCCTTGACCGCGGCCTGATCGTCATGCCTTGGACGATGACGTACTGCGTCTGGTATTCACTTTTTCTAGTCGCGCAAAATTACGCGTGGTGCGCGGAAAAAGCCAAACTCGCGATGCTCCCTCTCATCGCCGGCCTGCTCGTCAATGTCGCCATCGATCTGTTCCTCATCCCAACCTGGGGGCTATTGGGCGCCGTCGTCGGAACCACCGTCGCCACGGGCATCGCGACCGCGATGCTCTACTGGATCAACCGCTCAGCAGGCATGGAACTCCAGTCTGGCACGCTTCTGCTGTCGTTGGCGCCCCTCGCACTGTGTAGCGGCGCGTTAGGCGGCACGATGATTGTCCTTCTGATTGCCATCTCGCTGCCGTTTTCGAAGACGCTCGTGACGTCTCACGAGCGCGCCGAGATTCACGCTTTAATCGGACAACTGCTCAAGATTTGGAACGGGTATTGGTCACGATCCATCGAGCCACAGGAGACAGCGCATGCTGTATGACAACGCCACAAATAACCTCGATGCCAACGCGCCAATTTTGGACGTCCCGCTGTTCACGTCTGCGAGCATACCGACCGCGGCGAAGCCAACTCGTCCGATAAACGGCATCGAGGAAGTAACATCGGGTGAGAATATTCGTCGTCCCCTGCGCGTCATGTTCATGCAAACCGACATGCGCATCGGTGGCGCCGAAATGCTCACTGCCAATATCATTCGCCGCTTGAATCGCGATCGCATTTCTCCAGAACTCTGCTGTCTGAAGGAGCGCGGTGAATTGGGCGAAGCGCTCGCGAGCGAAATCTCCGTACACGATCACATCCTGACGAACAAGTACGACCTCCGCGTTTGGCCGCGGCTCACACACCTCTTGCGGCAACGCGAAATCGACGCCGTCATCACCGTCGGAGCCGGCGACAAAATGTTTTGGGGTCGGTTAGCCGCTCGCCGCGTCGGCGTCCCCGTCATCCTCTCCGCACTCCACAGCACCGGCTGGCCCGATGGCGTCGGCCGCCTCAACCGCATCCTGACGCCACTTACGGATGCGTTCATCGCGGTCGCCGATTCGCACGGCCAGTTTTTGGCACAAAACCTCCGCGTGCCGCGCGAACGCGTCGCCGTCATTCCCAACGGCGTCGATACCGAGCGATTCGCCCCCGTGCCCGATGTCGCCGCGATTCGTAAAGCACTCAACATCGGTCCGACCGATCCTGTGCTCGGCATCGTCGCAGCGCTGAGGCCGGAAAAAAATCACGAATTGTTTCTTGGTGTCGCCGCGCGTATCGTCAAAGAACTGCCCAACGCGCGTTTCCTGATCGTCGGCGATGGCCCCTGCCGAGCGTCGCTCGAGCAGCATGCTGAATCGTTAGGCATTGCCGACCGGACGATCTTCGCCGGTTCTCGCCCAGATGTGCCCCGCCTGCTTGCTGCGATGGACGTGTTCGCGCTCACCTCGCATATGGAAGCCAACCCGCTCTCGATCCTCGAAGCAATGAGCGTCGGCCGGCCGGTCGTTTCGACCAACGTCGGCTCGATCCACGAGGCGGTCATCGAAGCACAAACGGGCTTCCTCGTCCCGGCAGGCGACGCCGCGACGTTTGCGAACCGGGTGCTCAGCCTGCTGAATGCTCCGATCCTGGGCCATGTCATGGGCGCCGCCGCCAGGAAACTCGTCGTGGAGCGGTGGTCGATCGACGCCATGGTTACGGGCTACGAGCGGCTTATTGAGTCCACTTACGCGCGGAAAACCCAGGCAGCTTACAATTAAATCAGCCGAACGTTCACGCCGGACGCTCGGATAGCGATTGCGGAAAACTCGCACGCCAGTCGATAATTGGCTCTGCACAATGGTTCACCGCTGCCGGGCCCGCCCAACATGTTCACGGAGTTACTGCTGACAACCCTTGCCCGCTTTTTGAGCGGCGCCAGCGTGCGCTGGATCGATTGTCAGCCCGACACCTGTCAGCGGGTCTATTTTGCGAATCATACGAGCCACCTCGATATGATTCTCATCTGGTCCGCCCTCCCGCACGACGTTCGAAAGCTGACTCGCCCCGTGGCCGCCAAGGATTACTGGGACCGAGGCCCCATCCGCCGCTACATGGCAAAAACCTACAACGCGCTGCTCGTAGACCGCAAGGAAATCAAGGTCCATCAAAGCCCCGTCGACGTAATGCTCCGCGAGATTGGCTCGACCGATTCGCTGATTATTTTCCCCGAAGGCGGCCGAACTGCCGGCGAGACGGTGGGCGAGTTCAAAAGCGGCTTGTATTATCTGAGCAAGAAGCGGCCCGACCTAGAGCTCGTGCCCGTGCACATCGACAACATGAACCGCGTCCTCCCTCGCGGCGAGTTCCTGCCCGTGCCCTTGCTTTCGTGCATCACGTTCGGTCCGCCGATGTGGCTGGAAGCAGGCGAAACCAAGAACGATTTTTTAACCCGCGCTCGCGATGCCGTCCGACGGCTCAAAGAAGTGGATTAATCGATGACGGCTCGAGACTGGCTACTGGCCGCCGTGGTTGTCGCGTTGCTGGGAACAGCAACCGCGGTCGGCCAAATCGTGCAACGCCAGCCCCACCTGAGTCTCAACACGGCCGCGCTCACGACATTCAATCGCCGCATCCGGGTGTGGTGGATCTTCTATGCTCTGCTGCTGGTCGCCTTTTTTAGCCCCACGCTCACCGTGGCCATTTTTGGGCTCATGAGCTTTGAAGCACTGCGTGAATTCATCACACTCACACCCACGCGTCGTGCCGATCACCGCGCATTGTTCTGGACGCTGATCTTCTTCACCCCCATGCAGTACATTTTCGTGGCGTATAACTACTACGCCTTATACAGCATCTTCATCCCTGTCTATGCCTTCTTGTTTATCCCGGCCCGGGTCGCGATGGCTGGCGACTACAAGCGATTTCTGGAACGAGTCGCCAAGATCCAATCCGGGCTGCTCATCTGCGTTTACTGCTTGAGCTTTGCCCCGGCGCTGCTCTATCTCGATATCAACAACGCCTTACCCGGCGCAAAAGCGCGGCTCCTATTCTTCTTCGTAACGATGGCGCTGCTCTCCGAAGCCTTTCAATTCATTTGGAGCCAGCTCTACGGTCGGCACGTCATCGCCCCCACAATCAATGCCACGCGCACTTGGGAAGGGCTCGTCGGCGGATCCGCCAGCACCGCTTTGGCCGGAATGGCGCTCTGGTGGGCCACTCCCTTCGAGCAACTTTGGCAAGCAGCGTTCATGGCCATGGTCGTGGCCATCATGGGCTTCGCGGGCGCGATGACTATGTCCGCCATCAAACGCGATCGCGGCGTCCAAGATTACGGCACGCTCGTCGAAGGTCACGGCGGCGTGCTCGACCGGATCGACGCCATCTGCTTCGCCGCGCCCGTGTTTTATCACATCACACGACAGATATTTGGCATCAAGTGATGCGGTTCTAGCGCCGCAACGTAGTCGCCCCGCGCGAAGCGTCGTACACGCTCGCATCCGAGATCGTGCTCGGCTCACGGTTGCGCGCCGACGATTGTCGTTCTCGCTCTGCCTGCTCAGCCGCTACCGCATACACCGATCCACTGCCCGAAGCGACCGTCACCGCCGTGACTTTTCCCTGCTGCGGGGACGATGCCGCTGAAATTGGCGTCACCGTATCAGGACTCTGCAATCTCAGCACGCCGGGAACAGCCGCAACGGCGGGTGCTCCGCTACCGCTTTGCGTACTCGAAGCCAGTTGCCCAAGTCCAGAATTCGCAGGCGACACTGGAGGACGGCCCTGTCGCACCCACTCATTCCAAGAACTCTGCATCGTGAGCAAGCTGTCGAAACCGTAGTGCCCACGCACGGCCCGCTGCCAGTTCTCATCCTTCATGCCGTCTTCCAAAAACGCCAAAAATTCTTTTCTCCCGCGGCTTTGAATCAGCCAGTCTGAAAGCGAGTGGCCCTCAGCATAGAGCGGCATCACATCCTTCGGGTACTCCTTCATCGCAAACAACTGATTGAAGGGAATTCCATGACCAGTGCTCAGATAGTTGATCAAGTTTCGTTCTTGCTTCGCGATCTCGCTGCGATCCTCCATCGTGGTGCAAGCGCCTTCATCTGCCCACCGTGGCAACGGCTGGCGAAAGTATGACGCGAAGATGGTGTGCGTCACTTCGTGCGGCAATACCGAGTCGAGAATCCGCTCGTGCGACCCCTGGATATTCATTTTCCAGTTGTAGACTTCGCCGCGATCGAACACGAAGCTCGTTGCCCCCCCGGCTCCCAAGCCGGGACTCACTTGCGCATTGATCGGGCACGGCTTCGACCAGGCCGGCAATTCCTGCCCGAGCCATTCAATCGCCAAGTCGCGACGATAGACCTCGGCTTGGTCGCCAATCTCTTTTGCCAGCTGCGGCGTCGGCGCAGAAACAACGAAATTCGTTGTCTTGTACCCAGCGGCCTGCGCCGAAGAGCCTGCCGCGCAGACTCCCAGGCCAATTAGAAGTGCCGAGATAGAAACGACTCGAGCGATGCGAGCTTCCATGCTCTATTTCTCCGTGCTACGTCCATGTCGCACGCTACTCGTCGCCAAATCCCTGGCGTCGAGAAAGTGCAATCAGCGGGTCACAAAATGTGAAGGCGACGAATCAGGCCGCATCACATTCGCCCGGCGAAAGCAAACGCTGGTCCAAACGGTGCCGATTGGGCAATCGACATCGAACGATCCAGAATTATCCTGCGACAAATTCTGGCGATTCATACTCTACGCGGGTCGTTACCAAAGCGGTTCGTCTTCCGAAACGCTTTTGTAAAGATTGCACACTTTAGCATGCTACTGCCGCGAAAACCTAGAGCGATTTGTCCTCGCCCCAGCTTGCTAGCGATTGTGGTACGACACGTTTTCTCAGATTTGAACGCCGCCTTTGATATCACGTCGCACGAGCCGCTTTGATCTTATCCAACATCCTACCCGGCGATCCCATGATGTTGTACCCGCCGTCCAGATGCATCGTCTCGCCCGTAATTCCCGATGACATCTCCGACAGCAAAAATGCTCCACACTTGCCTGCTTCTTCATGCGTCACGTTCCGACCAAGCGGAGACATTTCCTCGTACAACCCGAGCATTTCATCCACACCAGCTCCGCGGCCTGATATCGTCTGCAGCGGCCCTGGGCTCAATGCATTCACACGCACACCCTTCGGACCCAAATCAAACGCAAGATACTTCACAATCGAATCAAGCGCCGCTTTGCAGACGCCCATTACGTTGTACCCCGGCACCGGTCGCTCGCCGCCATAATAGGTCAGGGTCAAAACACTCGCGCCCGGATTTAGAATGTCCTTTGCCGCGTTAGCCAGCGCAATCAAGCTGTATGCACTGATCTCCATCGCCAGCTTGAAACCCGCACGGCTCGTCTCAATCGTGTCCCGCTTCAAATCATCCGGCAAAGCAAACGCGATCGAGTGCAATAAGAAATCGAGCCCGCCCAACTTTTCTTTCGCCACACGCATCAAGTCGGCGATGTGCTCGTCATTCGTCACATCCATCGGGTGCGCAAACACCGCCTGCGGATTTCCCTCGATCAGCTTCGTCACGCGGCCAAGATTCTTCTTCCGTTCGTCATCCGGCTTGTCAGGCATGTACGAAAACCCGCATCGGCCGCCTCCATCGAGAATCTGCTCTGCGATCGCCCAAGCGATTGACTGCTTATTAAAAACTCCGGTAATTAAGCCTTTTTTATTCTCGAATAGCGATGACATCGCTTCTAACTCCTTATCAATTCCCACCAGGTGTCGCAAAACAGCAACATCAGGCTGTTGTATAATTGAATACGCCAGCTAGAATTCCCGAATCAAAACTGCGACGCACGCTGACAATCTCGAAAATCTTCGCGGCCGACCACGCTGTCCTGAATCAATGCCAGACATCGTACCCAACCTGCTCCGCCTGTCCAGCGAGGTTAACGATGTCTCCGACTTCTGGGACCCTGTCCTTGATTTGCTTTGCTCCGCCACCATAGCCGATGCCGCCGCGATTGTCCTCGCTACGCCGCCCCACTGGTGCATTGTAGCAGTTCGTGGAATTGCCCGATCCGACGTACCTTTTGATCTCGCAGCTGAAGCAATCGAACGAGACGCGGTCGCGGCGTCCGAGGGCTGGCGGGCCGGCCCGATTGCCGGCGTTTCGAAGGCATCTGCAGTTGCGGAGCCTGGGTACGTGTTCCTATCACGCTGCAATTGC
>DATBAY010000395.1:0-2777 GCA_036271295.1 Lacipirellulaceae bacterium
AAGAAGTTTTGCTCCGCGAAGGGCGCTGGCAATCGAGAATACTTCGCAGCCCGACTCCGGAAGAAGTAACTGCCCTGCTGCGCCGATTGACTGCGATCGGGTCGGTCGTGGCAGCGCCCCAACCGTCGCCGGAGCAGGTTGCGATCAAAGAAACATCTTCTGGCGGCTCGCAAGTGCTCGATGCCGCCGACAAAAACTTGGCGCAGCATGTGCAAGATGCTGTATCGGTTGTCGGCCACGTGGCACGTGTCTCTTGGACAACTGCCCATAACGCAGTGAACATTGAATTCGAAGGACCGGAATCTGCGGGCTTGCTGATTTGGGTGTCGCCGTCAGCGGTACCCAAGCTGAAAGAAGCTTTGGGGGAAGATTTCGAACAGAAGCTCGCGGGAGCCAAGGTTCAGATTCGCGGCCGGGTTTTGAAATACGGCGGCACGAAGTCGGAATGGAAGAATCGTCTGCAGATCACTTTCGACAACAAAGACAATATTAAAATTCTCTCCGATGACGCAAATAACGCGCCGCCCCCACCATCGACGACAGTTGCGACGCCTGAGCAACCGAAACCATCGGCCGATGTGTCGCCGAAACCCGAAACCGCGGCTCTCGACGCCGCTAGCGAGCAGTTACCAGACCACGTCGACGAAAATGTAGTCGTTACCGGGCGTGTTAAACTCGTCAGTTGGACAGCCGCGCATACCGGGATCAATATTGAGTTCGACGGTCCCAAGAATGCAAATCTGATGATTTGGGTATCGCCGAAATCCTTGCCCAAGCTGAAGGAAGCACTGGGCGACGATTTTGAACAGAAACTCAAAGATGCCAGGCTGCAAGTCCGCGGAAAACTCCAGAAGTACGCCGGAGTTGATCCCAACTGGAAGAATCGACTTCAAATTAGCTTTGATAATAAAGACCAGATCAAGATTCTCTCCAACGACTAGAGTGGCGCTGCTGATGAGATTCTCTAAACAGCTGACGCGATGGGGTTTGCCTTGGGTCGACTTGGCTATGAAGGTATGCGATTGCGAAAACCGCCAACAGTGCCGCGCTGCACGAGCGCCGCACTTAGAGCGCCTCACGAGTCATTTCTTGGGATCGATTGACGCTGAATTGCAGGACGTAATATCGCAATGGGAACGGATGCGCGAATCAACAAAGCGTGCCATCGCGAACTACTGCCGGCAACGAGCAAGTTTAGGGCCGCCAGTGTTTGCGTAACGTATCCCAACGTGCGAGATACCAATCCGGCACAATGTTGCATCAATGTAAGCTGCAACTTCGATCGTTAGATCCCCGCATACCATTCGTAGCCTTGGTCCTCCCAATAGCCACCTTTTCCACCCTCGATCTGAGCAAAGCTCTCGACCAATTCAATTCGCATAATGTACTTAGCCATTTTGTAGCCGAGCTGGCGTTCAACCCGTACGCGTAGCGGGGCGCCATTGGCAATCGGTAGCGGTCGACCGTTGAGCTCGTAAGCGAGTATCGTTTGAGGATGATCAGCATCTTGCATGTCGATGCTTTCGTAGTAGTCGGAGATGCCGTCTAAAGAGTCGGCACAACGGAAGATCACAAAGCGGGCTCTCGGCAGTCGGCCGGATAGTTCCAACACGGTGCTCAGCGGCACCCCTTTCCATTGGCCGATTGCGCTCCAGCCTTCGACGCAGTCCTGGCGTGTGATTTGTGTGCGCGACGGCAGCGCCTTCAACTCTGTGAGCGAAAGGCTCTGTGGTTTGTTTACGAGTCCACTGACTTCGAGGCGGTAATCTTTGAATTCGTTGGCCGCAAGCGCCACATATGCGGGAGCTTGAGGATCGATAGACCCGTTGCCCCGAAAGTTGGCCGCTATCTCTCCTGGAAAATACTCGCGTGCGAGTGCCGCATGCGGAGTGAGCGTCGTTTGCGCAGCGTTTGATAGCGTCTCCGCGCTGTCGAGAACTTTGGGGAACCATTCGCTCTTCGAGAGGCGATCGCAGCCAATAATTGAGACTGCACCGCCGGCCGCGAGCGAAGTGCGCAAGAACTTTCTACGATTAACTCGCGACATTACGTGACTCCTGTTCGGGCTCCACGCGAAAGCGGCCGGTGATGATCGAACGAAGATTGTTGACGGCGCCGGTGACTAGCACCTCGAACAAATGAACTGCCACGAATGCCACGAGCGCGAAGGTAACGATGAAATGCAGCGTGCGTGCCGATTGGCGACCGCCGACGAGCATCAAAAACCAACTCAATACCGTATCCATGCGCGGCGACATCGCCAGCCCCGTTAACACCATGAGCGGCACGAGTAGGAAGATGACAGCGAGGTAACTCACACGCTGCAGGATGTTGTAGCGGGCTGAGGCTTCGCCCTTGGGATGACGCAACAGGGTGTGATCAATTATGGACTGGCCGATGCCGCGCCAGTCGGCTGATTCGGGCCAAAGGTCGCGTCGGAAATGGCCGGTGTACAAAGAGTGGGAAACGTAGATGAGGCCCGTGATGACGAGCATCCAGGCGAAGAAGAAATGCCATCGGCGGCCCATTGCCAGCCATTGCGGACCAGGAATCGTCAGCCAACTGGGAAATCCGCGCGGCTGGAGATCGCCGTTGGAATCTTTCGAGGCGCCAAACAACCCCGTCGTGTTGAATTCATAATCGCCGACCGAAATAATGCCGGTCACACTGCCGTCGGCATTTGCACGCCCTTCCATTTTCAAAAGTGGCCGATTGAACTGCGATTGCGGTCCCCAGTAAAGCGCCGGATGGGCATTGAAAATCTGGAAGCCGCTAAG
>DATBAY010000396.1:0-2616 GCA_036271295.1 Lacipirellulaceae bacterium
GTAAATCGATGAGGGCAGCAATAGAACGCGTGCCAACCGTGGTTGAACAAGGGAAATGCTTGTTTTCTTTCGAGCCTCGGAACGGAGGAATGCACAGACCGTTCTAAACACGGGAGAAAACGATGCCCCTAACACCCGATATCGAAGAAAGCGACGAAGACGCGCTCGAGCGTTCACCGCTGTCCAACGCTCTATTTGAGGATGTTCGAAGTTACGTGATCACGCGGCCGATCAAGTCCGTCGCAATCGCGTTTCTTGTCGGTGTCGTTCTTAGCAAGTTAGCGCTCTAAGTTCGCCGGCCGGTCCTTATGGTCGCGGCGAAGGTATTAAGGATGCGGCGGAGCGCTTCCTCTCTTTTCGCCGGTTCGGCATGTCCTTGAGTTCAACCCAAACCGGCGCATGATCGCTGGTCTTTTCCCAACTGCGCACGAAGCGATCAACCTCAGCGCCTTTCAATCGCGCCGCGAGTCCCGGGCTGAGGAGCAGGTGGTCCATCCGCAGTCCAGCGTTGCGGCCAAACGCGTTTCGAAAGTAATCCCAATAAGTGTAGATCGTCTCGTCGGGATGGATTTGCCGCAATGCATCCGTCCAACCTTGGGTCATGAGCTTGCGATAGGCTTCGCGCGTTTCCGGAAAGAACACAGCGTCGCCCACCCAACGCTCAGGCTTATAGGCGTCAAGCTCGGTGGGTACGGCATTGAAATCGCCGCACAACAAGGTGGGTCGGCCTGCCTTAAGTAGTGTGCGCGCGTAAACTGTCAGACGACGGAACCAAGCAAGTTTGTAATCAAACTTTGGCCCGGGTGCCGGATTGCCGTTCGGCAAATATATGCATCCGATTGTCAGGCCATTCACTTCGGCTTCGATATAGCGGCTGTGAAGATCCTCTGGATCGCCCGGCAATCCTCGCCGGGTCTCGATGGGCTTGTCTCCGCGAGAAAGGATTGCAACGCCATTCCAGCTTTTTTGACCGTGCCAGATAGCAGAGTAGCCAAGCTCCTCAAGCGCCTCGGCGGGAAATTTCTCCTGCGGCGCGCGCAATTCCTGCAAGCAGGCGATATCTGGGCGCGATTCTTTCAGCCAACGCAGCAGGACAGCAAGTCGCCCGTTTATGCCATTGACGTTATACGTGGCAATCCGCACGCTTCCCTACTCTGTTCTCATAGCTCGGCTCGTCCCGCGAGTCCTCGCATCATGGCGATGACCCCCTCCAAGGAACGTCCGGCGCGGCAGCCCAGTGCCACGCGCAAAAAGGGCGCCCCATTCTCGGGCCGGACGATTTCAAATCGATGCCCTCTAAACCCGAAGCTGCCAGCGTTGGCTACGAGAAGATTCATGTCGCGAATGGTTTTTGCGATCGCTATCTGAAGACGCTCATAGGCGGCGCCACTCGGCCGCCGTAGGCGAAATGTGCAATAAGGGGCTTTGGCGACTTTCGCGAGCAAACTGGGATGCACAATTGGCTCAAACAAAAGGTTGTTTTCAGACACAGCAGAAGCCAGCCGCGCGTTGTTCGAAAACACCGCGTCTTCAAATGATTTCGTTGGTGTCGGATCTAGAAACACAGGCAATTCCAGCGCCGCTATCTCGGCGAACCCCAACCCCAGGCCGGTGATAGACCGCAACTTCCGCAATGCATCGGCAGTAGCGCTCGCCTTTGTGGCCTCTTGAGAATATGCCGTAACGATACCAACATCGGCGAGTTCGAGCCCTTGCTGAAATAACTTTAGCCCCGAGTGAATGCGTAGCACCGTGGCCGCAGGGGGAAGCCGCACAAGCAAATCGGCGACGCCATCCTCCCTGCCCAAAAGAGTACTGTCGACGATGATAGTTTGCGGGTCGCGTTGTACCACGGCAGATGGTGACCACACGCCCCAACTGCCGTCGCAGTAAACCGGCTCGGCCACAATCGTTTGGTTAAGGGATCCCATCCGCTCTGTAGCGATGGCCGCGATAAGCTGAGGTGTCTCGAAGTAAGCACCCAAATGTTCGATATCTTCGAGCCGTCGTGTCGGCTGATACAGAAGCGCGGCAGTCATTGCTGCCTGACCACTCGAAAATAGCACATGCTGCGCGGACCAGCGTTCTGGTGGCGATGGAAAGAACGAATGGCAGCGGTTCTCCAACGACGTCGGGCAAAGCTCACGTTCGTAACCGAATGCGTGTTGTTGGCCGCTCGGTGTGACGGGCACATCGTCTTTGGTGGGCGAACGGAAGGTATTACTGGTACGGCTGGCAGCCGCAGACAACCAAGTGTGGCGCAACGCTCTGGCAAATTCCTCCAGAGCGCTCTCTATAGCAAAATCCGGTTCTTGCTTGAGTGCCTGTTCGCAACGCTCCCATGTGCGCGACAAGGCAGAATCTACGATCGGAATGCGCGACGATACATGTTGCAATAGTGAAGCAAGCCGATCTCGCTCGGCAATATAGGGCTCAATATCAAACGCAACGTTTGAATTTGGTATCGATGAGATTGGCTCGAACAGTGCGGCGCTCACGAAGGCAACTCGGAATTCGACGTAGCTGAGGCGTTGCGCAATTGAGCATCGGCGTAACCCCGAACAGTCCTCCGCTGGGCTACCGCGCACCCACCGCGTGCCCGCATCTCGAAACGGG
>DATBAY010000397.1:0-28692 GCA_036271295.1 Lacipirellulaceae bacterium
TGACAACTTCCCGCTCAGCCACCGCGCACTTAACTTACGAACAGAAGGGTGAAGCAAAACGAAGAAGGCACGAAATACGCGGAGCAGCAAGGACCCTGGAAACTGACTACAGAACCGATTGCCCGATTCCGCACCGCGTCCATATCTGCTGCTGCGAGCGTTCCGTGCCTCCGATATACCAGTCTAGTTTCGCGAAGTCCGGGTCACAACGAATTACGAAAGCGACCGGACTGGGGGGAGCGGCTACGAACGGTGTAGCAAAATACGCGACGAGCAACCACGCCCGCTCTTAAATGTACCACATGGGTTCGCGCCGCGTGGCGCGCTCGGCCAAATCGGCGAGCGAGGTGTCTTCCAGCCGATCACGCTGCGTTTCCGTGAGTTCGCGACAGAGCCCCAGCAATGCGGCGACGAGCGGGGTGCGTTTTCCGGCATTGGTGCCCGGCCGTGCGTCACCCTCCATCACATCAATGACTTCGGCGAGCGATATTTCGCGGGGTGAGCGAGCCAAGCGATATCCGCCCGCAGCTCCGCGCGTGCTCGCCACGAGCGAAGCGCCTTTGAGCTGCAAAAGAATTTGCACTAGGAACCGCGCGGGGATGCCCTGCTCGTCGGCGATGCGGCGTATCTGGAGAGGCTCGCCATTGGAGTATTGCTGCGCCATCTGCAACATGGCCAGGCAAGCGTACTCGGTTTTGGCAGAGAGTTTCATGGAAGTTTAGAGTTGAGTGTTCAGGGTTAAGAGTGCGGCTGGTGGCCAACTCTTAACGTTCAACCCCAAACTCTCACCTGTTAAATGCCGCTGCCGTCCTGCTCGTTCACGGAATGCAGGCCGCATTCCGTCTTCTTCATGCCGCTCCAGCGGCCGGCTCGTTCGTCTGTTTCGCCGGCGGCCACGGCCCGTGTGCAAGGCCAGCAACCAATGCTCGGATATCCTTGATCGTGCAGCGGATTGTACGGAATGCCTTCGTCCGTAATCCGCTTCCAAACGTCTTTCTTGGTCCAATTCGCCAGGGGGCTAATTTTCACCAGGCCGAATTTCTTATCCCAACCGACAATCGCAGCTTGCGCCCGATCGGCGCTTTGGTCGCGGCGAATTCCGCTCATCCACGCATGCATTACTTCCGAAGCGCGCTGCAAGGTTTTGATCTTTCGATCGGCGCAGCATTGGTTCGGGTTTGTGCGATACAGCGGACCGCCATTCACCGCTTCATATTCAGCCACTGGCAAATCGGGCGTCAGCAAGTCGACCTCGATTCCATATTTGTCCGCGATTCGGTCCCGCAAGTCTAGCGTCTCCTGGAATTGGTATCCTGTATCCAGATTAAACACATAACTTTCGGGAGCAATCTTGGCGAGCATCGCCAGAATAACGCAACCCTCCGGGCCGAACGCCGTGGCCATCGTCAAATACGGGGCGTAGTGTTCCACTCCCCAGGCAATAATCTCCTCGGGAGTAGCCGTCTCCAGGCCTCTGCTGGCCGCCTTAAGCTCTTCCAGCAGCTCCGGCGTATTCTCGAGCCGACGAAAGCCGGCGGCAGGCTTCGGCAAGCCCATAGCCGCACGCCGGGGCTTCTTGGGCTCCGCAATTGTGCTCTCAAACATGACCAATTTCAGTTTACTAACGGGTTTAGCCGCTGTTCGCTGGTTTTCAGCCTGATAATCAAACCGATTCGGAATGGCGGACATTGCTCACAATCTTACATAACTTGGTCAACTAAGTCAACTATAGCACACCACCCTATGTATCGGCTTTTCTCCGGATGAAACGTTCGCAGCTTGGAGCGATTTTGACGGTTGCCCGGCTGTGGCAACGAATTTCGCTGTGTTTCGCAGCATTTGGAATTCGGCCCTGCTGGCAATGCCGTCAGCCTGCGGCCGGCCCGTCTTCGTGCTGCAGGCGAGAAACCGCCTTGAGAAACTGCGCGATATTAGGGAACCGCTTTTCGGGATCTGCTTCCATGCATTTGTGAATGGCCGCTTCAAGCGTGGGATTGATCTTTGGATAGTACTTCCGCAGCAGCGGCGGATCGCTCATCCCGTGCGTCATGGCAGCTTGGCCCGTGTCGCCACGTTGCCATGGCAGATCGAACGCAAACAGCTCGTAGATTGATACGCCGAAGGCGAAAATATCAAGTCGCTGGTCTGTCTGTTTTCGCCGCACGACTTCCGGCGCCATGTAATTCGGCGTGCCGGTGCGGTTCCCTGGTTGCATAAACTCTTTTGTTGCCGGCAGCGTCAGACCGAAATCGATCAGCGTTAGGGACGTCGCATCTTTCGAGCAGACAAAGTTCCGCGGGCAAACATCCCGGTGGATAAACCCGGCGGTGTGCACGGCTTCGATCGCTTCGGCCGCTTGCCGAGCCAGTCTGAGCCGATTCCCATCGAGCAATTTGCTGCGGCCGATTAGCAGCGAGTTCAACCCGGGCCCATCCAGGAATTCCATCACGAGAAACTGCTCGTTGTTCGTCGTCATCCCGTGCGAAAACGTCTTCACGATTCTCGGATGGTTCAAAGACGTTGCGATCTCGCCTTCGGTCGGTTTTTTGAGGCCCTTGAAGCGTGCCTCGAGCGCATCGGTCTTGGCCTTGTCGAGAACCTTCAGGCCGACAATCTCACCGGTTTTCCGATCTCGGGCCATGTGAAAGTTGGACATCGTACCGGACACTGCTTCGCGCAGAATCGCATACCGGCTGGCAACGTCGACTTTGCTGCCTTCGACGAACGACTTGAAGAATTGTCCAATGCCCACTTGGAAAAGCCATAAAACGGGGACGATTTCAGCAGAAGGCCTAACTCAATATACGTCGCGTGTTGCTGGGGGCCAACGAATGGGCGGCTCCGCCCGCGGAACGCGGCAAGCCCGGCTACTTGCCACAATAGTCGATCGCGCGTGCGATTTCGCTCTTCAGATCGGCGCGCCGGACGATACGGTCGATATATCCGTGCTCCAGCAAAAACTCACTCGTCTGAAAGCCTTCCGGCAGTTCCACACGAATCGTGGCCTTAATCGTGCGCGGTCCGGCGAAGCCGATGAGCGCTTTCGGCTCGGCGAACACCAGATCGCCGAGCGATGCAAAGCTCGCCGCCACGCCGCCCATCGTGGGATTCGTGAGCACCGAAATAAACAACCCGCCGGCCTCCCCATAGCGGGCCAGGGCTGCGCTCACCTTAGCCATCTGCATGAGCGAAAGAATTCCCTCGTGCATCCGCGCGCCGCCGCCCGAACCACTAATGATGATGAGCGCCAGGTTATCTTGCGTCGCGCGCTCCACGAGACGCGTCAGCCGTTCGCCGACAACCGATCCCATGCTGCCCATGATGAAGGCCGAGTCGGTCACGCCAAACGCCACGCGGCGGGCGCGAATCATTCCGGTGCCCGTCAGCGCCGCATCGCGCATCCCGGTCCGCGCCTGCTCTGACTTGATGCGTTCCGCATACGATTTTTTATCGCGAAACCCGAGCGGATCGGTGGGCGATAGACTGGCGTCCCACTCCTCGAACGTGCCTTCGTCGAGCACCCATTTCACGCGGTCCGGGGCGCTCAGATACATGTGGTACCCGCACTGCGGGCAGACGCTCATCAGGGCTTCCGCTTCCTTGCGAAAGATCGTTTCGCCGCAGTCGTCGCAGCGGATCCAGAGTCCACCAGGTACGCCGCGTTTTTCACGCGCCATTTTCACCTTCCCAGTGGTTTCGGTTTCGCTGGTCGCCATGCCTTTGTCCGCAGCGAGCCAGCAGTCGCCCGCTCACGCCGACTCGATCATAGCACGAGCCAGAAACGGACTCTACATCGAGACGAGGCCGGATAACGCGCGCTTCGGGCCGAAATCACTTTGCTGCAGCGGCTTCGGGCACGTCGATCACCTGCCAATGCGGCGTATCCGAAGCCTTTTGCCACAGATCGCCCCAGGCGTCGCGACGCACCACATTGCGGACAACGCTGGCAAGCGGCTCCGGAACGACCACGGCGAACAGAGCATCCGTTTTGTGCTTCTTGAGCAGCTTCGTGATCACGGCCAGCACCCGCTGTTTAGCCGAGGTTAACGTTTCACCCTGAGGCGGGCACACGTTTTCCGGTTGCTCCTGCCACTGGCGGTAGACCTTCGGCTGCTTAGCCTTCACGTCCGAGACGAGCATCCCCTGCCACAGGCCGTGGTCCAGGTTTTCAAAATCGTCGATCGTTTTCACTTTCAAATCGAGCGCTTGCCCCAAAGTCTCGGCCGTCTGCTCGGCCGATTGCGCGGGGCTGGAGTACACTGCGGCGATCTGTTGACCGCGCAGCTCTTCAACCATCGTCTCGACTTCCTGGCGGCCGTCTTCGCACAGTGGAATGTTAAGCGTTCCCTGGATGCGACCTTGCTGATCGTATTCGGTAATCCCCGGGCGAATCAAAAGTAACTGGACCATGGCTTTGTGTTTGTACGTCCCTCTCAATTAGTGCGCTGCCTTCATGGATTGCGCATTGGATCGCAGCCTTTCAATAGTGGCTGCATAGTCACCCGTTTTATAAATCGCCGTTCCCGCCACAAACAATTCCGCGCCGGCCTCCGCACAAGCCCCAACCGTTTCCAGATCAACTCCGCCGTCCACTTCCAGCAGCGCATCCACGTCAGCCCGATTGCTAAGCTCGCGTAATTTGTCCAAGGCTTCGTCTTCGAATTTTTGCCCGCCGAAACCGGGCATCACGCTCATTACCAGCACCAAATCGCAGTGCGGCAGACTCTCTTCGATCGCCGAGAGCGGCGTGGGCGGATTGAGCGCAAGCCCCGCGAGCGCGCCAAGCGAGCGAATCTTATCCAAAACGGGCCGCGGATCACGAACCGCTTCAACATGAATGGTCATCGAGTCGGCGCCCGCCTTGCGAAATGCCTCGATGTATTTAGCGGGATCCGAAATCATCAGGTGAACGTCGAGCGGCAAGTCGGTGATGCGTCGTACGCTTTCCACGATCGGCACACCGATGCTGATGTTCGGCACGAAATGGCCGTCCATCACATCGAGGTGCAACCCGGGCACGCCGGGCACTTCGACCGCATGCACTTCCGGTTCGAGATGCGCGAAGTCGCACGCCAACAGCGAGGGCATGATTCCGGGACTCGCCGCGCGAAACCGCGCTTTTAAATCTTCACGACCTAATCGGCGAGCCATACAGATGCCAATGGCAAAAGGAAGCAACGATATCGAGCGGCCGTCGCCGCGATTCACCCCAGCTGTCGTACCATCGAGATACAACTCGTTGCTGAATGAACGGACATTGAATAACGATGCCTGTTCACGGCCGGCTGTCGTTGAACGCGTCTTACAAACAGATGCCCCGGATACACCCGGTGCCGATTCGCCGGCCACTGATATCGTAGTCGCGGTAGGCGATATTCGGCAACGTCACGGTCTTGGCTTGAAAGGATCGAATCGGTAACTGGCGTAAATTGCTTAGCTGAAAGAGTTTGCGGCGATCGCGTTGGCGCCAGTAGCCGCTAAATCCGATCCAGCTCTTCGCTGCGGGGCAGCTCGGACAGGGTTTCGAGCCCAAATAGCCTGAGAAATCGCTCTGTCGTGGAATACTGGGCCGGCTCGCCCGCGACCTCCGATCGGTCGAGCCGCACTAGCTGGCGGCGTATCAAGATCGCGAGCGCTGCGCCGCACGGCTGGCCACGCAGCTCGTTTAAGTGCTCTGCCGTAGCGGGCTGATTATAGGCCAATACTGACAGCACCTCGAGCGCTGAAGACGGCAGTCGAGCTTCTTTGATTCGGCCATAAAATTTGTCGCGCACCCGCTCGAACTCGGGTCGGAGGGCAAGTTGGTAACCGCCGCCAGATTGCTCAATCCAGTAAGGTGCTTGGTCCGCCTGATAGACGGCATTCAGCTCATTGACCACGCTATCAACTTCGGCCGGGCTGACACCCCGCATGGCCGCGGCCAGCTCACGCGAACTAATTGAACCGTTGTCCGGGCGCCCGACAAACAAGATCGATTCGACGACCGACCGAGGACTGATTTCGCAGGGCGCATCCTGCGGCAGCGCAGCCGGCGAGCTTTTCGATGGCTGGTGATCGTCGAGATTCGATTCTTCGGCGCTCGGCGCTTGTTGTCGGCCCATCATCGCGGCGAAGGCTTCGCGCAGACGATTCAGCGACAACGGCGATTCGCGAGGAGAATCCGCAGCGGGCTGTTCATTGGCGGGTGACGTTTGCTTGCGCATGGCTGCGAAGCATAGTCCTGGCCGCAATTTTGAATCAAGACGGATTGCGGCTGCCGTGGCATGAAATCGAACGTCCCGGCACCACGCCTCGAGCGTTAATTGCCAAACGGATTGGGCTCATCTTTAACGCCGAAATCACCGGCCGGCTTTTTCGCTGGCGGATTTTCATCGCCCTTCTTTGCGGCGTCTTTTTCAGGCTTCTTGGTTTTCGGCGTTTCCACTGGCGGCTTCGTCGTCGGAGGCTGGGCGGTAGCAGCGTCCGGCTTCTTCTCTGGCTCCTTCGGCGCGTGATATAGCGGCTCTTTAGCATCGATTTCGCGCAGGCATTCAATCATTCCGTCGCGCGAAATGAGGTATACCCGATCGGTCTGGTCGTTGACGAGTGAATGGATCGGATGGTCCGTCGCAATTCGACCGAGTACCGAGCCTTTTTCCGCATCAAGCACTACCAGGCCGCCCAGGTCGTCGACGCCGTAGACGCGAGTTTTGCTCGCCGCGGCAAACTGCAACACATGAGGAGCCTGCCAAATGGCGCTGCCTGTATTAATGTCGATGCAGTGTAGCGCCGGCTCCTCCGACGTGACGAACGCTTTATCACCAACCGCGGCGACGGATCGCGTTATCGGAAAACCGGTCGCGTATTTCCACTGCCGCATCCCCGTCATTTCCTGCAAGGCGAAAACTTCGCCAGATACCGTCCCGACGAAGATCAGCGGTTTGCGGTAGGACGCCGGCGCTAAAATCTCGCTCTTCGTCTCCATTCGAAAGCGCATCCCCGGCTCTTCGCTGTTGCCCACGTAAAGATTGCCCATCTCGGTCGTCCACACGACGCTTTCGGGCGTGGCCAATGGTGTGACCATCACGCGCCCGTCAGATTGGTAATACCACGGGCTAAGCGACTTATCGTTGATGATCGGATTTCCTTCAATCCGGCCGTTCAATAGCGGCACGAACACATACTTCTGGGAAAGTGCCGGCGCCGAACCAGGCGCGCCGCCGATCCGCCGAATCGTCACCGGCCGGCCATCGGAGCGGTCCAGAATGTATAACGTCGAGCCGTTCACCACTGCGACATATTTGTCGTTGCAGGCTGGTCCTAAGCTCGGGTAACTGTCATTGCCAATTGGCGCTGTCCAATAAACGGCGCCCGTCAAGGCGTTGAAGTCCTGCAACACGCCCGCCGACGTCAACACAGTTAAGCGGTCACCATGCAGTGCGGCGCGGTCCAGCCGATGGCGGGCACGATCCAACTGAACCTGGCCGAACCACGCCCGCGTCAATCCGACGCGCTTCAATTCGTCTTGCGGAACGAGTCGCGTTGCCGCTTGCGCGACACCGCCGACCAAGGCCAGCTCGAAGGCAATCGCGCACAGAATTGTCGCCCCGCGCAACGACCCGGGCCCAAATTTCGAATTGAAAGCTCGTCTCATGGCGACGTGTGTCCTACGTTCGAAGTTGCGAATGGCGGCGCTCAAGGAACGGCAAGTCAATAGCCGCGGCTAAATTGTATGCACCCGGACTGCCAGCAGCACGAGCCGCCGCAATATACCGGCGGCGGCAGGTGCGAAGTCGCGAAAGCTCTCGACTCTCACCCCATGGACCGACAAGTTCCCCATCCTCTACATTACACAGCGGAATTATTTCGTGCAAAATAGCGCGTAGTTCCCGCATTGGGCCAATCAGTAAGAGTGGTTTATGGCAGGCCACTCTTTGCAAAGGTGAGGCGGCGATGTTGGCAAACCGCACCTCGAGCGGAATTCGATCCAACGACTCCTGCTGCGTTATCTTCAGCGCGGGGCTGCGGATCGTTTCGCCACCAACCGGCGGATCTCTGTGCTGAACCGACTTCCACGATGATCACGCCCACCCCGAAACCCACCGAAAAAGAGCTTGCGCTTTTAGAGGAAGCCGTCGGCTACCTCAACTTTTCCAGCGGCGCTTCCGACCCCAAGTTCCTACGCACGCTCGACGCGCTGTTCGAATCCATCGACGCGCGCGGTGACCGCACTCAACCGCCATTAAGCATTCTCTGCGATTGGTTGGGGTGCCGCATGGACTTTCTGACCGCCAACTCCACAACCTACCGCGATGTCACTCAAGCCCGTGCCGTCATCACGATTCTTCGCGAGCACCTGGCGCCTGCCTACCGGGCGTTTCATCGCGATTTGATCTGGCATCAGTCGGATGCCGATCTGTGGCGGCCGCTGTTTGTCGGCCGCGCGATCGAAGCGATTTTGTCGCAAGGTCCACCCTGGGAGGATACGCAGCGCATTGTCGATCGCAGCCTGGAGGCATTGAACGACTATATCGGCTATCGCCCTATCGCCGTGCTCGAATCCGAGCGGCAAATGGAACCGTACGCTCACGAGCGCGTGCGGCCAATCCCGCTGTACATCAAAGATGTTGGCGTCGCGCCGGGCATTTATCGGGAACTCATCGAACGCGCGCTCGCGATCCTGAACGAGACGGATCCGGAAATTCGGCAACAGGCGTGGTTCGACCCGCAGTTGGTCGAAGAACTCGCGCTCGACCCCCGGGCGTACGACTTCGATCACCCCGCCAGCAAACGGCCCAATCACCATTTTGGTCAGTGGGATCTGAACCACGTCGATAATCGCGGCTACTATCGCCGCTTCGTGCTGCAGCAAATGACGCTCGATGCCCTGCTCTCACGTCTCGATGACGCGGTCCATGGCAAGAGCGATCCCGAAATCAGCACCGACATCGTCCGCGAAGAGCTCATGTTCGAGGCAGCCGCTGTGCTCGCGGGTACGATCCTCATGGCGTCTGGCACAACAGGCAATGGCCCAGGCTGCCACAACTCCGATACGACGCTTTCGAATTTATTGCCTCATATCGCCGCGTATCGCGATCAGTTTTACGACAATTTGTTGACTCACTCTTCGGGGCCGCTCGGCGAGCGATTGCGGGCTGAAGCCCAACGCACGCGGCAGCCATTCGGCGCGGCCAGGCAGCACCTGAATCACGAACTTGCTCGGCGTCGCGCGGTCCAAATGCAGCATGTGCATCTAGCCCAGCTGTATGCCCGAATGGGTTATCCCGACGCCGCCCTCGCAGAAGCAAACGGTGTTCGTATCGCTTCGGCACGCATGCTTTGTCAAATCTACTGCCTCCTCACGGCCGGTCATCAAGCGATTGATGCTCATCAACTAGATACCGTCGCTCGCACGCTGCCCGAGATCGAAAAGCTGCTCCAGCGTGGCATCGAGTGCGGAGCGCTCGTCGATCCTTGGAACATCATTGGCTTTGGCGGCAACTTCAGCCTCTTTCCCGCGCTCGAAAATACCGTTCACGATTTTCGCGTCGATGATCTGATTGACCTCGTCGAACAGATTCTCGATCTTGCCGCAAGGGCCTGGACCGAAGCGGCTGCCCTGGATGACACGAAGCGCGAAACCGAGTTCAGTGCCGCGCTCGGTCGCCTCGCCGCCTGGTGGGATAAGTACGCGACCTCCGGCGTGGGCGGCGTCAAACGCGTCGTCGGTAAAGAAATCGAAGTCTCCACGAACCTTGTCGCCGGCGCGCTTTCCGCCTGGCACAAAGCGGGCGCCGCCGCTGGCGACGTGAAGTTCTGGAGCATGTTTGTCGACCAGTTCGATTCGCCGAAGGCATTCCAGCTTGTCGTCGAAGCTCTGCTAGAACGCGGCGACCGCGTTGCTTCCATGGCCCTTATGCTGCAATGGGTTAGCCAAGTCGAGTACACGCCGCTCGAAGACGGCGACGCATCCTTTCACCCGCTCGTACTGCGCTGGTTGCGCACGGTCGAAAACTACGAAGATGCCACCGGCGAGGACCAATGGCCTCTCGTGGCCAAGTTCCTCCAACATCTCGAAGCCAGCGCCGATATCTATTGGCAAGTGCCGGAATTCGAACTCGCCAGCAGTTCTGAGTCAGCGGCCGAAAATGAGGACGATGTAGACGACGAGCTGGCAGGCGAAATCGACGAAGAATCGGAGGACGACACTTCCGACGGCGCGGATTCATGGCAGGACGACGACCCGGACCGAATTTTTAGTGCAGCCTACGAGGACATGGTCTATCAGGACAGCACCGATGATGGATTCGACGCCGGTATCATCGACGAATACACCGATGGCACGGAGCTCGAACTCGAAGAAGAATCTCAGCGACTCGGCCAACGACTCGAATTTCTGTCCACCATTTCCCGGCTATGGCGCCAAACCGCAATTGCCTGGAAGATGGACGCCCACAACGCCGAGCGTCACGAGTTGCTCGAAAACTGGTGCGGACAGGCCATGTCGCGGCACGAAAAACTGCTCGAGCTAGCCGAAGCCGTCCATCAATACCGCATTCCGCAGCCCCGCGGTTCGCACGATTCGATGGTCGAATTCGACCACCAGCGAATGGTCAAGGATTCGCTCCTCGAGCACATTATCGCAACGGCTGTTGAAACGGTCGGCGCTGGTCGGCTGATTCTCGCAACTTCTGTTCGCGAAGGAGATCCCTCGGAAGAACATTGCCACGTCGACGATGGCGAGTCCGTTGCCGTGCTGAGAGGTTTGTTGGCCAACGACGCCGCGGCGGTTACACGCCACTGGCCGCAGTTCTTGAAATGGCTTTCCGATCAAGAATTGCTGTACGTACCCCTGTCCAAAGGCGGCAAGCCACGCCGCATCGTCCGCGCTCGTAGCCTCGGCCAGTTGCTGCACGACCTTCTCAGTTGGTTGCCTCGGCTGGGACTCATTCGCGAAACTTGCCAGCTGCTAGACGCCGCCCAATTGATGGAAGCCGATCACCCGGTGGGTCCCGGGGCCGTCACCGAATACGACCGCCTTTTCACCAGCGGTTACCAAGCCATCGTCAGAGCGCTAGTCGACTCGGCCGAGGATTGGGACGACGAGCGGGCAGCGAAAACCAGCTCTCAACTCCTGATTACGCGGCCATCAGACACGATGCTTGTCGAAGCCTTGCAGGACCTTACCGAAACGCAGCTCAATCGGTGGTTGGCCCATAGCCGCACTTTGCGATTGAGCGTTGTCGAACGGCTCTCTGCCGATAACGAATGGCAGGGCTTTGTCGCTTTCGTCGAACGATACGGGCACGATTTGTTCACGCAGAAGTTCCTGAATCTCGGCAACCTGCGAGCAATTTTGCATCAGCACGCCGGCGTTTGGCTTTCGAACCTCGAGCATTCGGAAGATGACTCGGAAATCCGACTCGTTACGGAACTCGGTCACGGTATTCCGCGCGAGGAAGCGGCCAAGTGGCTCTCGCTCGCCCTCGAAGCGATCGTCGAGAACTATCGCGAGTACCGCGATTACAACACCACGACGACTCATTCCGATCACGGCGAGTTACTTTACACGCTCATCGATTTCATTCGGCTCCGCGCCAACTACGACCGCGTCGCCTGGAATTTGCGGCCCGTTGTCATGGCGCATGAGATTCTCGTGCGCCACAATCGCCCCACGGCCGCCGAATTGTGGCAGCAGGCTCTCGCCGAACGCACGGCCGAAACCGCCGCAGCCAACCTGGCCCGCTTCGAAGAGCTCTGCCACCAATACGGCGTGCGCCTTCCCAGCGTTGCCGAACGGCTTGGCGAACGTTTTACACGCCCCCTCGCGATCGATCGCGTTCGGGCACTGGTCGGTCCTGCCGTCGACGCCGCCGAAACCGAAGACCGTGCTCCCATCACCGCGCTCGAGCAAGAAATCTCCAGCCTGGCCCAAGATCCGGCCGGCGCAGGTCTCGACTTGCCCGATTGGCTGGCCGCGCTCGAAGAGGAAGTTTCGCACGTTCGCTGCCGCCGCCGTCATCAAACCATCGAAGACACTCCGCGGCGGATTCGCCAGGTCCATCTCACTTGGGACGAATGGCAACGACAAATCGCCGACGACGCGGCTTAGCGTCACTTTAGCGAAGACATTCCGATAAGGGTGCCTGGGGCAACGCCCCAGGATTTTGCGAAAAACTGGGGCGTTGCCCCAGGCACCCGATCACGACCGTATTAGTCGCCCTCCAATTAAAATCTTAGCGGCGTTCCCACTTTTCTCACAAACGCTTGCCTGCCGCTCGGCGAACGGCGATATTGACACCTGTACAGCATCGCGCCCATTTCGGAAAGGAAACCCGAATGTCCGCCACCGTTGATCGGCTTTCGGCCACGAACAGCGACCGCCAGGCATTCGATGCCGAACTGCCCATCCAGTTAGAGCTATTCATCGATGATCCGGAAATAATCCGCGCGCTGATCGAATACCCCGAAGGCGAGCCGCGCAACCAGTACGCGATCGAAGCGATGAAGATTGGGGTTCTCGCCTTGCGGCACGTCGGCGGGCAAGTCGGTGCAGATACGATTCGCCGCGAGAACGACCGCCTCGTTGCTAGCGTGCAAAAGACGTTCGATCAGTACACGAACACGGTGCAAGATCGGATCGAAATCAAACTCAAAGAATATTTCGATCCGAAAGACGGTCGTTTTACGGATCGTGTGCAGCGCTTGCTCGCACAGGACGGCGAACTCTCGCAGCTCCTGAAGGGTTTTGTCGACGGCGAGAATTCGCTTTTCGCCCGCACGCTGGTGACTCATGTGGGTCGCGAGAGTGCACTCATGAAAGTTCTCGACCCCCAGCAGTCCGACGGCTTGCTCACCACGCTTCGCAAAAATGTTGATGAGCAACTTACTCGCCAGCGCGACCACCTGCTCAACGAATTTTCTCTCGACAATAAAAATGGAGCTCTCGCTCGGCTTTTAAGTGAGCTTACGGTCAATCACGGCGATGTGGGCAAAGCGTTGCAAACGAAGATCGACACCGTAATTAAGGAGTTCTCGTTGAATGACGAGAATTCTGCGCTTAGTCGACTGGTAAAAAACGTCGATCGAGCTCAGCGCACAATCACGGATGAATTTTCCCTCAATAGCGAAGATTCATGCTTGTCGCGACTCAAGCGGGAACTCTGCGAACTCTTGGCCACTTCTGAAAAGAAGAACCAGCAGTTCCAAGAGGAAGTAAAAGTCTCACTCGCCAAGATCGTAACGCAACGCGAAGAGGCGGAGCGCAGCACGCGGCACGGAATCGCCTTCGAAGACGCGGTTTGCGATTTCCTCGTGCGGCAATCGCAGCACGCGGGCGACGTCGCGACACCCACCGGAAGTCTTACAGGGCTTATCAAGAATTCGCGGGTCGGTGATTGTGTGATCGAACTGGGCCCCGATAGCGCGGCGCCCGGATCGAAGGTCGTCGTGGAGGCAAAAGAGAAGGAAAACTATTCACTCGCAAATGCCCGCGAGGAAATCGAAACGGCTCGCAAGAACCGCGGCGCGGATTGGGGCGTGTTTGTCTTCTCGAAGAAGACTGCGCCGGCCAACTTGGAGCCGTTTTCGCGCTATGGCAACGATTTCGTTATCGTTTGGGACGCCGAAGACATCTCGACCGATGTTTTTCTCAAAGCCGGCGTCATCGCGGCCCGCGCTCTTTGTTTCCGTGCCGAACGACGGTCCGTCGCCGAAAAAGTGGACTTCGAAGTGATCGACAAAGCCATCTTGGACATTGAAAAGCGGACCAGCAATCTCGATGATGTCCGCAAGTCGGCCGAGACGATCCAGTCAGCGAGCGCCAAAATCCTCGAGCGCGTCCGAATCGATCGCGAAGCACTCGAAAAGCAGTTGGAAATTCTGCGAGAGAAAGTAAAGGATCTTCGCGATCTGACGGTTTCCGCTCAGTAAGCCATGGCGCGGTTGCTAATACGCCGCTTCCGGCGCAGGCCAGGCAATCTCTTCGTAAGCCGCCTCCACGGACGCCGCATCGATCGAAGAAATGCTCATTCCGGCAGCCGCTAGGAGCGCATAATCCGCCAATCGTGCCACGTCCTGCGGAACCCCGCACGCCAGGTCGTGCAGCTTTCGCAGGCCGCCCTCATCGAACACCGGGTCGAACCGGCCAGCATCTACGAGCGACGTTTGCACATAGCCAATCGTGTCGTTCACTGACCACGGCGCAACCTCGATCCGCAAATCCACGGCGCTCCGCAGCGTATCATTCCAGCGCGCCGCCTGTCCCGCTTCGGCCGCGAGCACGATTGTCCAGCGCGCCGTCGGCGAGGTATCCAACCGCACGAGTCGAGCAAATTGCGTGATAAGATCTGGCCCGGCCTGCCCAGCGTCATCCACTAGCAGGACGGTTGCCACGTGCTGCATGCGATTCTCAGCCACTCGGTCCGCAATCTGTCGCCACAACCAAGCGGTATCCGCATCGTCGCGCGGCGCGGTTTTCAACTCGCACGCGAGGTTCCACAAAACCTCGCGTACCGACGCCCCGAGCGCATCCACAACAATGGCCACCGATCCGCTGCGAATTAATCGCTTCGCTGCCACGCGCAGAATCAGGGATTTGCCAATGCCGGCTTCGCCCACCAGCACGCCCAGCCGCCGCCGGCTCTCCACTAAGTATTCAATTCGCGCGAGCGCTTCGTCGTGGCCAGCCGTTGGGTAGAATTGGTTCGCTCCAACTGACCCGCGAAAGGGCCAGTGCTCCAGCCCCCAAAACTCCAACGGCAGCGACTGTTTGTTTGGCATAGAATGGCATCCCGGCAATCGGGGGTGATCGAGCGCAGCGAGAGCGACGCGCTTTCGTGATCGTCGGTCCTTTTGCTGATTCGACTTGAAGCACCCTCAAATCACCGACGGCAATGAATAATTCACACCGACTTCAACGCCATCACAGCTAGCAGTCCAGCGGTTCGGCCCCAAGTCGCCGGCCCCTACCCCCCCAGCTTCATGTCCGAACGCTTTTTCTCCACGCAGCCAATCTCCGGAACGCAAGCCACGCTCGATGGTCCCGAAGCACATCACTTACTCAACGTGATGCGCGCTGGCGTGGGGACAACGGTGACGTTGTTCGATAATTCCGGCGCCGAGTTCACGGCCGTCGTTGAATCGATTCGCCGCTCGGAAGCGACTCTCCACATCACCGAACGCCGCGAGACCAGCCGTGAACTTTCCTTTTCGCTCACGGTCGGCGTTGCGCTGCCTAAAGGCGACCGCCAAAAGTGGCTCGTCGAAAAACTAACGGAGCTCGGCGTTACCACGCTCGTGCCACTCATCACCGAACGCGGCATTGCTCAACCAACAGCATCCGCCATCGAGCGTCTCAGCCGATCCGTGATCGAAGCCGCCAAACAATGCGGCCGCAACCGCCTGATGCAGATTGCAAACCCTCAACCTTTTTCAACCTTCGTCGCAAACCCAACAGCCGGCGACCCACGGTCGCCGGTAACCCGCCGCCTCATCGCCCACCCGCACGCCCCCCTTCTATCCACGCTTGAAATCAGAACGCCACTTCCCACAGCAATTGCCATCGGTCCCGAAGGCGGCTTCGCCGACGTCGAAGTCCACTCCGCTGCCGAGGCTGGTTGGGAACGAGTGTCGCTGGGCGGCAGCATTCTCCGCATCGAAACGGCAGCGATCGCGCTCGCCGCTGCAATTGCCACGAATTCTGCGCCCGCTTCTTAATCAAAGCCGCCTGGTCGCCGACTTCGTCATTCGAATACGCCGTTCTTGCTGCCGTCGGCGGACTTCCCATCGACCAAACCTTGAGATGTGAACTGCGACACACCATAAGCGCCATCCCGCGTAGCTTTCCCTGGTCGGGCCACATAGCCGGAAAATTTAAAGTTGCTGAATAGTTGCAAATTCGGCTGCGACAATCGTTGCAAACACTGGTCCAGCGTCTCGCCTTCATTCACGATGATCAACCCGCCGGGCCGGGCGACGTAGCCGCGCGTCCAAAGCGTTTCGCCTTTGAGCGACATCTCCATCGTGGACGCATGCGGTGTAATCGTCCGTTCGACGAAATCGCCCGGCCGCACGGGAAACCGCCGGTCGACATTAATCCGGAGCTTCTGCTGCCGTTCTGGTTTGCAAACGACTTTCACGACCAAATCCGCATGATCCACTACCTTCAAACCAGCCGCCTCTAGTGAAGCCGCCAGCGCCTTTCGAACAAGGTCGCCCGCAGCGCGATTCTGATTGAGAAACACAACTTTCCCATCATCGCCGGGGCGCGCCGCGCTTCGGATGCTCGCCTCGAGGGATTTCCGCACATCGTCTGGCACGGTAACCGAGGGATCGATATCCACGTCGATCGCCACTTCATCCCCCGGCTTCACAACCAGCAGCGCATCGGCCGACGGCAGGCTCTTGAGCATCTCCAACGCGGGCGCATGAGGCACCGCGGTCGAGAATACCGTGGTTTCGCTCTTCTCGTCCCCCGTGGGTACCACGAAAAGTCTCCCGCTTTGAACTGCCCCTTGCGACTTTTGACCCATACTGCCGTGGTAATCCCAAAGCAGGACGCGGTGATCCACATCGTACAAATGGCGATTATTTACCAGCAGAAAATCGTTCGCCCATTTCAGATCGTGTTCGAAGAAGTTTTGGACCACATTGATGCTGCGAGTCTCCTTGCCCGTGGTTAGGTCCCAAACAGTTAGAATGTCAGTCGTCAACCCGGCGAGATGCGAATTGTCTGCCTGGAACGCCACCGCTCGATAGTCTTGCCCACCGGTCGGAATCGTTGCCACATGCTTGCCGGCCGCGAGATCGATGATCGCGATCCCCTCTTTCATGACAACTGCCAGCAGCGTGTGATCCGGACTGATTGCTGCCTTCAATTCGCCGATATCGAGCACGGGAATGTTGATGAGCGCCTTCAAATGCTCAGTGTCCCAAACGGTTAGTTCTTCGCCGTCGCGATTATGCGTTAGGATGCGATTCGGGCCGAGGAACCACGCGTTGCCGATATCCCGATGCGGCTGGTAGTCTTCCTCGCTATAAGGTTCCCAGCGCTCGACGGTCGTGAGCTTGCCGCCTTCCGGTTTTGCCATCGTTAAGACGTTATTCTTTCCGAAGCCAAAGATCGCCGGTCGATACATGACCAGCGACGAATCCGCATCCACATCGAGCAGTGCCGTGGCCTCAGGCAGCGCGATGAGTTCGCTCGGCCCTGATTTGCCGGCCTCGACAATTTGCAAGTAAGCCGGCAAGTGCTCGCCGACATCCCCTTTATCGCGGCCGACTATTACCCGCGCGCCGTCTTTGGATGGGTAGATGCCATCCACTTTCTCAAAAAACTTCTTCGAATCGGGGATGTCGCCTAATGGAACTAGCAGATCAGCCTCGGCCGCTGACGCTGTGCCAAGCGCCGTCGCGGGGGCTACTGGTTTGAACGACCACGCTTTGAAGGATTGCGGTTTGACAGTTTTAACGCCCTTCCAAACCCCCTTCTTGGCCGGTGCTTCTGAAGCTTCGTCCTCATGGTCTGCGGCAACCGCCTCGTCATCTGCGGAAGTTTCCTTAAACGGATTCTCCTCGACTTTTTTTGCTTCGTCGCGCGCGTACGTCGCGTCGTCGTCAGCTAACTTGTCGAGCGGCACAGCAATATGCTTGCCGTCCGCCTTGATCAGCTTTACGTTGCCGCCATCTAAACCCTCGAACCGCGCTTCGATGCTGAATTTATTCGAGCGGTCCGTCCACTTCCGTATCGGGTTAGCCGCCGCCGCGGCTGCTTTGGTTGCCGGCCGCGCGGCCCGCCGTAAATCCGAAACAACGAATTTCTGCGTGCGAGCACGCTCTCGCATCTCTTTGGGAAAGCTCGCGGGCAGGTCGGACTCATCGAGCCGCACGTCAATCCAGCCGGATTGCTTGTCGACGCTAACCACTTTGCCCGGCTTCCACTGGTCGAATTGTTTGACTTCGACCCGATCACCCACCTTGAAATTGGCGTTGTTCTGCTCCGCTAGCGCGGACCCGCTTGTCAAACATGCAAGGAGCAACGCGACCGCAGCAAAAACACGCCGATGAACCGAATTCGCAATCATGAATCTGCCTCCTCCCCAGAATCCCCAAATGTCGAGTGCACCCTTCAAACTTAGCGCTCGACTTGCTCAGCGGCCAACATTCTAGGTGGCCGCAGGTTGCATCGCCGAACGTCGTCCCCCGCCCGGTTGTCCCTGCCAACGGGTGTACGTAGACTATCCTATCAAACCGATCCATAACGCGCACCATGCCCATCGACGAAGAAGAGCTGTACCAGGAACACATTCTCGATCATTACGAGGACCCGTTCCATCGTGGGCAATTGCCGACTGCCACCCATGCGCACGAGGACAACAACCCGCTCTGCGGCGACGTCATTCGCATCGAGTTGGAGCTTGGCCCGGACGGCAAAATCCGCGACGCCTTCTTCACCGGCCAGGGCTGCGTCATCAGCCAGGCGTCGGCCTCAATGTTGCTCGAAAAACTGCAGGGCAAAACAGTGGAAGAAGCGAAGCAGTTCTCGGCCAACGACATGCTCGAACTCTACGGCGCCCGCCTCACCCCGAACCGGCAGAAGTGTTGCCTGCTCTCTTGGAAGGTGCTGCAATCGGCCGTCCACTCGCCGATCGGCACTAAGAATTGATTGGACAGCATCGAATAAAGAGGACAACCTTGAAAGTTCTGGCTCATGGCGAAAGCAAGAAAAATACGGCTGGAAGGCCAGCAAGCGACGCTGTTGCGAAAGCTAGCTGACCCAAAAGACGCAGATGATCCACGCTGGGTCCGGCGTATGTTAGGCCGAGTTGAAGTATCGCAAGCCAAAACTGAGCGCGCGATGGAGCACAAAGAGCAACAGAAGGCAAAGCACAAAAGACGCGATAGAGAGACGTAATTAGAAGTATTTTCATTGTTGGTGAATATTTTGATCGCCGAACCAAAGTCCGCAATCGACCATTCCGAGCTCCTCCCCGCCTCGCTGCGCGAAGATTTCCCCATCCTCGAGCAACACGTCCACGGCGACCATCCGCTCGTCTTTCTCGATAACGCCGCCAGCACGCAGCGCCCGCGGCAAGTGATCGACGTCCTGCGCCGCGTGTACGAGCACGATTACGCGAATGTCCATCGCGGCATCCACACGCTCAGCGAGCGAAGTACCGATCAGTATGAAGCCGCCCGCGAAAAGGTCCGCGCCTTCATTGGTGCTGAAAAGTCACTCGAAATCGTGTTCACTTCGGGATCCACGGCCGGCATCAATCTCGTCGCCCGAAGCTGGGGTGATGCGAACATTAAGGCCGGCGACGAAATCCTCGTCACCACCATGGAGCACCACTCAAACCTGGTGCCCTGGCAGCAGCTCACGGAGCGCACGGGCGCCGTCCTGAAACACATTCCAATTACGGATGACGGCGAGCTCGTCCTCGACTCGCTCGACGAGCTCCTTACTAAGCGCACCAAGCTTGTAGCGGTCGCATCGGTGTCGAATGTGCTTGGAACCATCAACCCCGTGCGCGAAATTGCTCGCCGCGCGCACGCCGCTGGCGCAGTCGTCCTCGTCGACGCTGCCCAAAGCGTGCCGCACGTGCCCACGAGCGTCCGCGAGCTCGGCGCCGATTTCCTCGCCTTCAGCGGCCACAAAATGCTCGGCCCTACGGGCATCGGCGTTTTGTACGGCCGCGAGGAACTGCTGAATGCCATGCCCGCCTTCCTCGGCGGCGGCAGCATGATCAACCGCGTGTGGCCCGACCGCTTTACCCCCGCCGAGTTGCCCGCAAAGTTCGAAGCCGGCACGCCGCCGATCGCACCCGCAATCGCTCTGGGTGCCGCGATCGATTACCTCAACCTCATCGGCCTCGAGAAAATTCAGCAGCACGAACACGAGCTTTGCCGCTACGCCTACGAGCGCCTACTCGAAGTTGACGGTCTGCGAATCCTCGGCCCACCGCCCGATCGCCGCGCCGGCCTCGTGAGCTTCACGCTCCCCGAGCCGCATCCACACGACATCGCGCAACTGCTCGACGAAGAAGGAATCGCCGTCCGCGCCGGTCATCACTGCGCGTGGCCACTCCACGATCGCCTCGGCATCCCCGCCAGTACCCGAGCCAGTTTCTATCTCTACAACACGCCCGCCGAAGTCGATCTACTGGCCGAAGTTGTCGCCAAAATCCGCGACCGCTTCCGCCCCCGCGGCCGAAAGCGCACACCGAAGTCAACATAGTGTGGTTTTCGGTAGTGGGTCAGTTCGAAAAAGACTCTTTGAGAATGAAATTAGGGTGCCTGGGGCAACGCCCCAGTGGAAGCATCTGGGGCGTTGCCCCCAGCCACCCCGCACCTTCACCCGGGTTTTCGCTTCCCTTCCCCTTGCTTCACCTCGGTCTTTCCCCTAAACCCCACGACAGAAACAACCGTTGAAGCTTCTCACCAAGCCGGCTATAATCCGTAGTTCGCCATCTCCCCCAATTCGCCTGACCCGCAATCTGCGTGTTTCGGCCTGCGGGAGTAGCGTTCGGCTTATCCTGCCGCTCGAACTGACCTCCTCGGGGCGATTTTTTAGCCACGGTAAGCCATGCGTTTTTGGTTGCTCGATAAAATCCGTTCGTTTACGCCGGATTGCGAGCTGTCGGCCGTCAAGAACGTCACGCTCGCTGAGGAATACCTGGGAGACCACTTCCCGGAGTTCCCCGTGCTGCCGGGCGTGTTTATGCTAGAAGCCGCCACGCAAGCGGGCGCATGGCTATTGCGACTAAGCGAAGACTTTGCCCATAGCGTAATCTCGTTAAAGGAAGCCAAGAACATAAAGTACGCCGACTTCGTGGCACCCGGCCAATCGCTGGAGGTCACCGTGTCGATGTTAAAAAAGGACGACCGCTTGGCCACGTTCAAGGTGGATGGCCGAATCGGCGAACGCCCGACCCTCAGTGGGCGAATCGTTCTGCAGCGCTACAACCTGGTCGACCGCGACCCCGCACTGCGTGACATCGACGAGAATATAATCAAACACTTCCGCCGCGCTCAGAAGATCCTTCTGCCCACGGCGTTGGCTGCGGCCGCGGGTTAACGCCCCGGCGAGCGAAACTTATTCGGAGGAACATACAGCGATGTCATCGGTATCGTCGAAATCAGAAATCTTCTCCAAGGTGCAAGAGGCGCTCGTCGACGCGCTCGGAGTCGATGAGGATGAAGTCACGCCCCAAGCCACGCTGCAAGGCGATCTCGGCGCCGAATCGATCGACTTCCTCGATATCGTGTTCCGCCTGGAAAAGGCCTTCGGCATCAAGATCGAACGTGGCGAGCTGTTCCCAGAAGACATTCTCACCAACACCGATTACGTGGACGACGGCAAGGTCAACGCCACCGGCCTCGCGAAGCTCAAAGAGCGGATGCCGTTCGCCGATCTCTCGAAGTTTGCCGCCGACCCGAGCGTTCAAAACCTCGGCAAGCAGCTCACCGTGCAAGACATGTGCAACTTCGTCGAGCACAAGCTCGCCGCCTAGTCGATTTCGGATTTGGGATTTCGGATTGCGGGTTAATAAGGCTATCGAGCCGCTCATTTAATCCAATTCTGCAATCGCAATCCGCAATCCGCATTCGGAATTTCCCATGCGCTGGTTCTGGCTCGACCGCTTTAGTGAATTCGTCAGCGGCTCGCACGCCACCGCGGTGAAGTGCATATCGCTCAGCGAAGATCACCTGCTCGAGCATTTGCCGTACTACCCGATCATGCCCAACAGCCTTGTGGCCGAGGGTATGGCCCAGTGCGGCGGCTTATTGGTTAGCGAGATCTACAAGTTCAGCGAACTCGTAGTCCTCGCCAAGTTCGCCTACTTCAGCGTCGAAGGCGAAGCGCGCCCCGGCGACGTCATCCGCTACAAAGCCGTAATCCAACAGGCGAAAGATTTCGGCGCCTCGGTCGAAGTCAAAGGCGACATCGACGGCCGCCCATTTTCCGATGCCGATATCTTCTTCGCCCGCTTCGATCCCGAAACCACCGAAAGCACCAAAGGCCGCGTCCTGTTCAATCCCGAACACTTGCGAGCCTGGCTCCAGTACGTCGGCGTATTCGACATTGGTGTCCACGCCGATGGCTCCCGCATCAAGGTTTCCGACTATCCGAATTTTGCAAAAACGGCTTCTTTCAAATGAACCACAGAGTTCACGGAGAAAACAAGATACTTCTTCTCTGTGTCCTCTGTGGCGAATTTCTTGCCTTAACTAGGTGATGTTATGAGACGACGCGTTGTAGTAACCGGCATGGGTGTTGTCACACCGCTCGGCACGACGGTGCCGCAGCTCTGGGCGAATCTCAAAGAAGGCAAGTCCGGTGTCGACTACACCACAATCTTCGACGCCAGCAACTTCCCCACGCGCATCAGCGCCGAAGTGAAGAACTGGTCCCTGGCCGATGTCGGCGAAGACCCAAAGCTGTGGGAAAAGCGCGGCCGCCACACCAAATTCGCCATCGGCGCTGCTCGCCAGGCTGTGAACGATTCGGGTGTCCTTGGCACGGTCGATCCCGATCGCTTCGGCGTCTACCTCGGCGCCGGCGAAGGCCAGCAGGATTTCTACAACTTCAGCCACATGATGGTTGCCGCGCTGAAGGACGGCCAGCTCGATCTCGCCGCGTTCATTCAAGAAGGACTCAAGCGCCTCGACCCGCAGCTCGAGCTCGAACAAGAGCCGAACATGCCAGCCGCCTACATGGCCACGCATTTCGGTGCCGAAGGCCCGAACTTCAACTGCCTCACCGCCTGTGCAGCGAGCAGCCAGGCCGTTGGCGAAGCCACGGAAATCATCCGCCGCGGCGAAGCCGATGTCATGCTCTCCGGCGGAGCTCACAGCATGATCCACCCCTTCGGCGTGACGGGCTTCAACCTGCTCACGGCCCTTTCCGAGAACAATGCGGTCCCACAAAAAGCGTCGCGCCCGTTCGATCTCAATCGCGACGGTTTCATCCTCGGCGAAGGCGCTGCCGTTGTCGTCCTCGAAGATTACGAACACGCCAAGAAGCGTGCCGCCCCGATCTACGGCGAGATTTTAGGCTACGGCACCACCGCCGATGCCTTCCGTATCACCGATACGCACCCCGAAGGCCGCGGCGCCATCACCTGCATGAAGATGGCCCTCCGCGACGCCCAAAAGAACGCGACCGATATCGACTACATCAATGCTCACGGCACGAGCACGCAGGTGAACGACAAAGTCGAAACGCTCGCCATCAAAGAGGCATTCACGCCCGATGTTGCCTACAAAGTCCCGGTGTCCAGCACGAAGAGCATGACCGGCCACCTGATCGCCGCCGCCGGCGCGACTGAACTCATCATCAGCCTCATGTCGATGCGCGACAGCGTTGTCCCGCCGACGATCAACTACGAAACCCCCGACCCCAACTGCGACCTCGACTACATCCCCAACGCCGCCCGCGACAAAAAAGTAAAAACCATCCTCTCCAACAGCTTCGGCTTCGGCGGCCAAAATATCGCGCTGATCGCCGGGGCGGTTTAGAGACCGTATGTTGTCCATACACGACAACGATGTGTATGCCTTCTCCTGCGACTGCGTTAAACGTCGCATTATACTTCACACTTCGTATGATGCGCGTGGAGTTCGAGAGCTTACGGACATCATCTTCAGCGACGTTTTAGCCCACTCGTTCGAGCATGTCTTGCAGAGAAACATCCTATTCGACGTTAGGGAAGTTGCTTCCGATACAATCATCGACGAGCATCGAGAAACATTTGACGAATCGTGGACATACGGTTGGCCAATCGCGAATGTCGAATACCGCGGTAACTTGGAGTATCTGAAGACTTGGTTGCACGAACAGTCATTTCGCGCTTTCACAATTGACTCATCCCTGGGACTATCTGGATGGGTGCTCGCAAAGAAGTACGACTTCGTCATCCGCGACACCCCCTTTCCGATAGGCGGCTAGATGCGACGGTCGTGGAATGCGGTTCGAGCCTAATCGGTCGAACTTACTCCACTGGCCGCCGCCACTTCAATCCCGGCCACCGCGCCATGCCGCGGTCGTCGGTCACTAGTTCCGCGCCCAACTCGATCGCCATTGCGGCTAGATACGCATCGCTAACAAGATTGCCGTGTGCCTTTCCTGTTCGGCATAAGTCCGAAAAAATGCTCCAATGTCGATCACCTGGTTGCGCGAAGATGCAGTGCGGCAGTGAACGCAGTTGATCGATGAACTTCAATACATCTTCTACGGGATCAGGAGGATCGAAAATTCGAGGGTGGGTCGCAATTCGCAGCAAACCGCTGACTGAAAGTAACGGAATCGCGAACGCTTCCACTCCGTTCACAAGCGATTGAAGGTATCTCGCAAATTCCGCATGCCGGGCAGAGTCCGGCCGCCAGGCGTTAACCAGAACGTTAACGTCTAAAAAGTCCATCGTATTCGTCCATTACGTCCTGCACCGCCGCATTGCGACTGAGATCGACACCAGGCCGCAGGCCATTTCCACCCTTGGATGTGTGCAGCTTGATCGGCTTCGCGTTTCTCTTTGCCTGCTTCTGAGCGAGTGCCATCCGCAATGAGTCTTCGATTACCTGAGTGAGTGAACGACCCGTATCAATCGCCAGCTTTTTCGCTTGGGCCAAGAGCGCTTCATCTAGACGAACCGTAGTTCTCATATTGGAACTTTAGCATTGTGACATAAATATGTCAAGCATTTCTCTGGCCCCACCCCTGGCCCGCAATTTCCAGCCTCCAAACAAAACCAGCCGCCCTGGTGCATCCGTGCACCGCTGGCGGCTGATAAGCGCGAATCCTTCCGCGCCGCAAAATTCAAATTCGCTCGGCCAATTACCGAACGCGATCGGAGGAAAGACAAACGCGGAGGGCGGAAGCAGGAATCGCTTCCTCTTCCACCCTCCGCCTTCCCCCTGAAATCAATACGGCCCAATCGAGGGCGGATTGCCGAGCAAGAAATCCCGCGGACCGCGTAACGTGTAGTACGGGTAAGCCGTCTGAGCGACAGGCGGTCCAGGATTGAAGTTGTAGTTCTGGTCGCCCGATGGTCCGCATCCGCCGCACGGGCATCCGCCCACCGCAGGTCCGCTGCCGCAATAGTTGTTGCAACCAGGACCGCACTGCCCGTTTTGGCACAAGCACGGTTGATTGTCTTGGTAACCGCGCGGGTGCTGATATCCATTGCAGCCCCAATTCGGCGAGCAGCACGGTGAGCAATCATACTGGCCGTTCGGATAGCCAGGGCCGCACGCGCTGCCGTGGTATCGATCAAAGGCGCAACCATTCCCGCCGGGACAATTCGTATTCAAATTGCCGCCGCGGCCACATGAATCACATGCGACGCCTTCGCAGCAACCGCCCGGTCGCGGTGCGCTGTCCCGAATCCGCATGTGACACGACGGAGCATTACCACCGCAAGCATCGCCAAGTGGTTGGCCGCATCCGGGCCCCATCGCCTGGCAGCCGACGGTCGACGCCGCCAGCGCAAGCACTAATAGTGCGCTTTTCATCTTTCCCCCCTAATGACCTGAGTCGTCGCGTGGCGCTAGAAAAGAGCCGACAGTGCGCGCACACGGTCTGGTCGATACATCCCTTATCGGCGGCACAATCGGGAGAATTCAACAAAAGAGCGTGAGGGGATTGGGGGTACAGGGTAAGCAGGTAAAATTTTCCGCGCCCTTCACTGCTTGCGGCTTTCCGCATCGCTTTTACATCAAGCCGGGCCGCCCTTGGTCGCTCGCGGCATCTCTGCTAAAAACCGCGACCACTCTTCATCAATCCTGCCAGCATCGCCAGCATCAGGCCGGCACGCTTTCGACTATGCACAACTTCAAACGCGCTTTCAAAATCGCACTCCAACACCGCCTCAATGTGGCGACCTGCGTCTTTACGGCGGTCGCCGTCGCGATCCTCTGGGGCGGAAACCTCACGGCCGTCTATCCAGTGGTTGAAGTGATCATGAACAACCACGCGCTGCCCGATTGGATCGACCAAAAAATCGACGAATCGCAACGCGAGTTGAACGACAGCCAACGCTGGGTTGCCGAGCTAGAAAAGGTGCAAGGAAGCGCGCCAACCGAAATCCAGAAAAACATTCTGCTTGAGGTCAAGCAGCGTGAAGAAGAACTCGCCGAGCACAAGAAAAAGTCCGCCCCCACTTGGGATAGTGTTCAAATTGCTGAAAAGACTCGGCTCGAAAATGAAATCGTGCACTTGGAGTCTCTCGCCGCGCTGGCTCCCGATCAGCTCCCCGCAAAAGTCCATCAAGAAATTAGCGAAGCGAAGAATCATGAGTCTGACTACGAAACGCGCATTAAACGCTTTGGCTGGATTTCTCCAGCCGCTCATCGCTGGCTGCCAACTACGCCATTCCGCACCTTGTTAGTGGTTTGCCTATTTGTCTTGAGCAACACATTGCTTAAGGGGATCTTCCGCATTTGGAATAGTATTGCCGTTGCGCGCCTCGGAAGTTCACTCGGTTACGACTTGCGAACGGATTTCTATCGCAAGGTTCTGCGCTTAGATGTCGCCAACTTCACCGAATCCGGCCGTGGCGATCTCATGAATCGTTGCACGACCGATCTCAACTCCATTACGATCGGTGTCCAACGCATCTTCGGGCAAGCGTTGCTCGAGCCGCTCAAGGCGATCGTCTGCCTTTCGATCGCCGCTGCGGTCAGCTGGCGGCTCCTCTTACTCACAATCATCATCGCCCCACCCGCCGGCTACTCCATTCACTGGCTAGGCAAAGCGCTCAAGCGCACGCATCGCAAAGCGATGCAAGAACTCTCGTCAATCTATGAGACGCTTTCGGAAACATTGGGCGGCATCAAACTTATCAAGGCCTTCACGATGGAACCGGCCGAAAGCAGTAAGTTCCAGCGTTCCGCCCAGCAATATTACCAGCGCCAAATGCGAATCGCCACTTACGACGCGCTCGTGAGTCCCGTCATCGAAACGCTCGGCATCGCCATAGTGCTCATTGCGGCCATGATGGGAGGCTATCTCGTGCTCGGTCAGCACACTCACATCCTCGGAATCAAAATCAGTAATACATTTCCTCTAACACATGGCGAAATGAGCGTCTTCTTCGCGATGCTCGCCGGCTTAAGCGATCCCGCCCGCCGCATTTCGGGGGAGTTCAGTAACATCCAGCAGGCCATCGCTGCGGCCGACCGCGTCTACGATGTTCTTGATCAGCAGCCCTCGATCATGGATCCGGTCTCCCCGCGTGCGCTCCCCGCGCTCGAAAAATCACTCCGCTTCGAAAACGTCAGCTTCCAATATCACACCGACAAGCCGATTCTCCGCGGCGTAAACCTCGAAGTCGCCGCCGGCGAAACCATCGCCATCGTCGGCCCGAACGGCTGCGGCAAAACCACGCTCATGCAACTCCTGCCGCGGTTCTACGATCCGTCTGGCGGCCGCGTCACCATCGACGGCGTCGACATTCGCGACGTCCGCCTCCAAGATTTGCGCATTCGCTGCGGCCTCGTATCGCAAGAAATCCTCATGCTCAACGACACGGTCGAGAACAACATCTGCTACGGCAACCCAGACGCCACCGCCGAGCAAGTCGAAGACGCCGCCCGCAAAGCGTACGCTCACGCGTTCATCACCGAAAAATTGCCCGCCGGCTACAAAACCATCGTAGGCCCCAGCGGCAGCCGACTCTCCGGCGGCCAGCGCCAACGCATCTCGCTCGCCCGCGCCATCCTGCGTGATCCTGAAATCCTGCTTCTAGACGAAGCCACCAGCCAAATCGACATCGAAAGCGAGCAGCTCATTTTCGAGGTGCTGAAAAGCTTCTCGCGCGGCCGCACCACGTTCATGATCACCCACCGAGTCAGCATGATCTCACTGGCCGACCGCGTCGTCGTCATGGACCACGGCAAAATCGCCGATATCGGTTCCCACAACGAGCTTGTCTCCCGTTGCGATCTATACCGCCGCCTTTGCCACTTCGAGTACCGCGAAAGTGCCTAGCGAATCGGGACGTCCCGTCCGAACTCAGTCGGCCCCTTTCAGCTTCGTTCGCGCCCCTATTTCTCGCGATAAACGTCGTGCGCGAACTCATTCCGCGCAAACTTGGTCCCTCGACTGTCTCCCCATCGCACCTATGATGGTTGTTAGCAGCTATTCCCTGCTTTCCACCCCCGCATCTGGCATCTAGTTCGCATGACCGCTCTCCCATTACACACCGATCACGCTCGCCATTTCGAGCACAACCGGTTCGTGTACCCGGTCCTCAGCCGGCGCTCGGGCGGCATCTCGATTGGTGTGAATCTCAACCCCGATAAGATCTGTAACTTCGACTGCATCTACTGCCAGGTCGACCGCCGCAGCCAAAGCGAAACTCGCTTCGTCGAAACCGCCGCACTGATCGAAGAACTGCGGACGACGCTGGACCTCGTCCTCTCCGGCCGCATTTACGAAATCGAAAAATTCGCAACCGTGCCGCCCCGCCTCCGCCGCCTCAACGACATCGCCTTCTCCGGCGACGGCGAACCCACCACGTACAAAAACTTCGATGAGCTCATGCAGCTCTGCGCCGAGGTAAATCGCGATGCCGAGGCTAGGTCTCAATCCTCGACCTCCGACCCTCGACCCTCGACCAAGATGGTCCTCATCACCAACGCCAGCATGTTCCACCGGCCCCACGTTCAGCGGGGTTTGGCAATTCTTGATGAGAACAACGGCGAAATTTGGGC
>DATBAY010000398.1:0-3003 GCA_036271295.1 Lacipirellulaceae bacterium
GATTCCCATCGTTTGGTCGCCAAGCATGAGCACGGCGGTGAATGTGGCGATGAAGCTGACGGAAATCGCCGCCAAGGCGCTGCGGGGACTGCCGAGCGGCGTGGACATTGAAATCATCGAATGCCATCACCGGTTTAAAGAGGATGCGCCCAGCGGGACGGCGCTCAAGTTCGGCAAGATTGCGGGCGAAGCGATGGGCGTCACCGAGCATACGCATGGCCGTTCGGGGCGACCGGGAGCACGCCCCCGCAACGAAATTGGATACCACGCCGTGCGGGCCGGCGATAACGCGGGGGAGCACACGATTCTGTTCGGCATGCTGGGTGAAAAGCTCGAACTTCGTGTCGCCGCCAGCAATCGCGACTGTTACGCACAAGGCGCGCTGCTCGCGGCCGCGTGGGTGGCGAAAAAGCCGCCGGGGCTGTACGGCATGGCAGATGTATTGGGACTGTAGCGGGCCGGTTTTTATCGAAAAGGTAGATGATGGCCAAGTGCGATGAAGGCTATCTCTGCGATGTGTGCGGCCAGGATGTGGCTGAGCTCAAGGATAGCGACCTTTATCTTCGCTACGTCATCGGCCTGCTGGATCCGGAAGTGCTCCACACGACGCCCGAACGGCACATCCGCTGCAACGCGACACTGGCTCAATATATCGTGTCGGAGGAATTCGAACCGATTGTTGTCGAGGGCCCGTTCGATAAGCGGGTGCTGGATCCGGAATATGTGGCCGCGCGAGAGCATCTCGTCACGCGGGGCTGGAATCGATTGCCCGAAGTGGTTCGACTGGGGCTGCCCATCATTGAGTATCCGCTGCCGGAAGTTTTGGAAAAGATTCGCGTTCGCAGCCTCGGCCCAGGTTAAGTGTTCTATCGCGCGGCGCGGACGGTTTCGAATCCCGGGAACGCAGCTGCAGCAGGACTGATCTTGTGTCACACGCCGCGGGGCCGCCATAATTCGGCCGATGAGCGCACCTGAATTTGGCAAGACTGGAGCCCCGGTAAAATCGTCGCGAGCAGCCAACGATGCTTCGCGCCCCGTGCTGCGCGTGGCCGAACTGGATAGCGTTGCAACCCGCGGTGAACTGCCCGAGTTGTATCACGACTCCAGTTTCTGGGGCATGTTCGCAACCCAGCTGTTCGGCGCTTTTAACGATAACTTGTTCAAGCAGTTGGTGCTGCTGCTTTCGATTGCAGCTGTTGGGGCGACGGGTGCGGCGGCAGGCCCCGCGATATTGCCGGTGGCGATGGCCGGTTCGCTGCTGTTTGTGAGCGGGGTGGCCGGCCTCGGGCCGCTGGCAGTGCTGGTCGCGATGTCGTGGTCGGCATCCTCGGACCATCAGGGCCTGGCGATGTTCATTTTCGCCGCGCCGTTTTTGGCATTCACGGGCTACGCGGGGTTTCTGGCAGATAAGCTGCCAAAGCGCGGCATTATCATCGCGTGCAAAATCGCAGAGATCGGCGTGATGGCGCTGGGGGCGATCGCGTTCGCTGTTTACGAAATGAACGGTAGCCTGTGGCCGTTGTACGGCGTGTTGTTTTTGATGGGAACCCACAGCGCTTTTTTCGGTCCGGCCAAATATGGGATTTTGCCGGAGATACTTCGGCCCAGCGATTTGCCTGGCGCGAACGGCTTGTTGCTGATGTCGACGTTCCTGGCGATTATTTTTGGGACGGTTGTGGCCGGAGTGCTGCTGAAGAGTTTTGGCGATCGGTTGTGGGTCGCTTCGGTGTCGTGTATGTCGATCGCGGTGGTTGGTACGATCAGTGCGCTGTGGGTGCGACGGGCTGCGGCAGCGAACCCTACGTTAAAGTTTGAATTGGCCGCGCTGGGGGTACCGCACGACATGCGGCAACTCTTGCGCGAAGATCGGCCGCTGTGGATTGCGCTTTTGGTATCAAGCGTATTCTGGCTACTGGCGGGGATGGTGCCGGCCAGCGTGAATGCGTTCGGAAAGATCGAGTTGCGGCTCGACGACGCTTGGACGAGTGTTTTGACCGGCGCGATCGGGATTGGTATCGCGATTGGTTGCGCGATCGGCGGGTTTGTTTCACGGGGAGACGTGGACTTCCGCCTCGTGCGGATCGGGAGCTTCGGCATGCTTGCGTGCTTGCTTCTGCTTGCTTTGCCGGCGCAGTTGCTTGGTTTTCGTGGCAGTTTGCCGACGATGCTCGCGTTGGGGGCGTTCACCGGAATGTTTGCGGTACCGCTGCAGGTGTTCATGCAGTGCCGCCCACCGGATGACAAGAAGGGCCGCATGATCGCGGTCATGAACCAGGCGAACTGGATCGGGATCCTAATTTCATCTGGGCTATATCAGCTGTTGGCGATGCTGATTGAGCGCAGGGAGTGGCCGCGGAACACGATGTTCTTGTTCGTCGCGCTACTCACGCTTCCGGTGGCTGCGCTCTATCACCCGAAGAACGAGCATCTATCTCACGCGGCGCCTGCGGCCTGAATTAACCGGCACTGCCGGTCTTCGCCTGTTCGGAGTTGCCGGCTGGCGAAGGTCCCGGCTGACCATCGGTTGGTGCGTCGGACTTCACCGACGAGTTTTTGAAGCCGTGATCCACAAGAGCCGCGACGGCGGCGCTCGAGTCGAACTTGGCGTCTTTATCGAAGGCGACCGTGGCGGTCTTCGCATCGAAGTTGACGACGACTTCCTTGGCGCCGGGCTGGCCGGACAAGATCTCCTTCACTTTCGCGCCGCAACCTTCAGGGCACATCATGTCTGGGGCGTTGAAAACGACGGTCGGGGCGCCAGCTGTATTAAATGAAACGGGCGTTGTCGATTTTGATATGTCGCCCGTTTGTTGGTTTGTTTGAGAGCAGCCAACCGCCAGGATCACAATACCAGCGATTGCGATAAAACGTGTCATCATGAAACTCCTCAGGTGGTCATCGAAACCAGGCCGGCGGCAACTTATACTGAGATTATACCATCTGCCACGATATCAACTACCACCGGCGCATTCGTAATTGCACGTCCAGGCCGCGACGCCGCAC
>DATBAY010000399.1:0-4265 GCA_036271295.1 Lacipirellulaceae bacterium
TCTCGACAATGTAATTCTGGCATTTGCGGACTGTCTTGCCACAGTCTTCGTACGTGCAACGATATTCGCCGCTCGCCATTTCGCTGTTCACCGTGATCGGTTCAAGCGCAGCGATTCGGCCACAACCTTCGCACCAACCAACTTCCCGTTGGCACGAGAGGCAAATAGAGTTGTCGAAATAAAGCCGATTTCCGCACTTACAGCGATACGTTTGCATCGTTTTCCGCCAAGTCACACTCAATTCAAAAGGTGGGGGCTACAGCCAATGCAATGTCCATGCCGAACGCTGTTAGTCCCGCTCGCTCCGCGAGCAGAGCGCGGTGAGGGCCAGAACTTAGGCAAGCGGCGCGACATCTACGCTCACTGTGATGCGATGGTCACCCCCGCCGACGAAGACGCCTTGAATTGGGCAGACATCTCCGTAGTCGCGGCCCCAAGCGATTGTAACGTAGGAGTCGCCAACCAGGCAGTTGTTTGTCGGATCGAAGTCGACCCAACCAAGTGGGCCACACCACGCCGAACACCAAGCGTGGGAAGCATCTGCGCCAACTAGCCGCGGTTTACCCGGCGGTGGAGTCGTGCGCAAGTAGCCGCTCACATATCGCGCCGCGATTCCCATGCTTCGCAAACAGCCGGTTGCGAGATGAGCGAAATCCTGACACACACCGCGCCGCAGATTGAGCACTTCCCAGAGCGGCGTGTCGACCGTCGTGGCCCGAGGATCAAACTTGAACTCGTGATGAATTCGAACGTTCAAATCAACGAGCGCTTGAATCATCGAGCGATTCGGCAAAAAACTTTTCGACGCATACTGGCGCAATTCGATGAGCGGCGGCACGCGCGGCGAGGGAAACGTGAATTGTGCCAACGTCGGCTCAACATCTTCTGGATCTTGGCCAGTGTCTGATCGTTCGCTCGACAGCACCATGCAGTCTTGCCAGCGCACGTCGCTGAGTTTCGTCTCTTCCAAAGGCACAACATCGACCGTGCTCTCGGCCACAATCTCCAACGTCCGATGGCCGCTCTCGATGGAAAAATACTCCGTGTGATTGCCGAAGTAGTCCTCGCGGTTCGTGAAAAACGCCGGCGTGGGGTCGATCATCAAGCGATAGTCGCTGCACTTTTGGTTGGCCGTCTCACGGGGCGCGAGATGCACCAAATTGTGGCACACCGGCGCCAATTCCGAGTACGCGTACCAGGTTTTGTGAGTAATTTGATATCTCAATGTCGTCTTTGCCCCGAGGCGGCCACCCGGGGCGTCCTATTTCTTTTCTGTGTTTCTGGGCGCCGGCTTTGACTCGATATCCGCCAAGCGCTGAATCGGCGCGGAATGGAAGAAATAGCGATGCGAAATCACATCCGAAAGCTCGGGTAGCGTCGAACCAATCGTATCCAGCAACTCGTTCAGCGCATCGCCGGCGCCCTCCTCGTACTCGCGAGCGATTCGCACAACATCTGTGTTCCGAACGGTTCGCAGTAGCGACATCGCCAGCCCCTGGTCTGCCGGTTTGTTATCTCCCTGCACACCGACGTTCAAATGGCCAACGTGCGAAACACATTCGACGAGTTGGTACGCCACCGAGCGGGGATTTGTTTCATCGCATAACATGAGGTCGAGCACCGCGCCAAGTTGGAAGCGTGAACCGTACCGCGATCGGTACGTCATCACGCTATCGAGCATTTCCAGCAGCGTTTCCAGCGATTCCGGTTCGCTGCCGCTGCCGGTGGCGAGCATCCCTCGCAACAATTGCGATTCCTGCAATGCGCGCTCCAACCGGCGACCAAGATCGAGAAATCGCCAGGCGTAGGTGCGCGTCATGCTTTCGGCGATTTCGCCGGCATAGGCGGCAAGCTGCACGAGCAACAAGTCGATCTTGTCCAGCAAATCGAGAAATCCATGTCGACCCGGCGTGGGTCGAAAGTCGTCGTTCATCTGGTGAATAATTCGCCAGCTATCGAGCGACATCAAGTCCCGGACGGTCGACGCCAGGGACACGAGTGATGTCACCGTCGCTCGCAAGGCGTGCGGCGGCCCGTCATCAAACGCGGAGGTGGGCAGCTGCTTCTCGATCGAAGGCAGTTGTTGGCGAATTTCTTCGACAACGTAGCCTGGCTCGATTTGCCCCTGCTCTGCAAGTAGCCGCAGCAAATGGGGTAGCTCTGGAATGCGGTCCACCTGCTCTTCACTCGCCAATCGCCGGGCGGCTGATCGAATCAATTTCGCGAGCGCCTCGGCCCGCACTGAATGTCGCCCCAACCAGAAAAAGTGTTCGGCGGCACGACTGGAGAGATCAACGCCGCCACGCCGCAATGGCAGATCGCCTTCACTCGCGGTGAGCAACGATACATGTTCTACGGGTCCATCGGCGAGCACCCAGGCATCTTTGCTCCGCTCGCCATCTAGCAGCGACAGCTCAAGTGGCGCGGTCGACGTCGAAACCCGCGCGAGTCCGCCCGGCATCACGGTGTAACCGTCTCCATGCGCGGCCGCGAACGTCCGCAGTGCGATGTAGCACGGCTGCAGCTGCGAATCCGACCAGGCCGGCGCTCCCGAACGAACGATTTTTTCCTGCGCAACGAAATTCCCAGGGCTCGTCTGAATTAGGGCGGCGAGCGCCTTCCGCGACATATCTGCCAAGCGACTGATTTGAGAGACGGGTTCGCCACGACGCCGGTAGGCCGGCAGAATGATCAACTCATCAAGCCGCTCCAGCACGTAACTGCAGTCCTCCTGCTCGCCACACCACCATGTGGCAACGCCCGGCATCGACAGCGGCTCTCCCAAAATCTTTTCTGCCAAGCGAGGCATAAACGCCCGAAAGATCGGCGACTCGACTAATCCGCTGCCGGGCGTGTTAGCGATCGTGACATTGCCCGACCGCATTGCTTGTAGCAATCCGGCCGTGCCGTCGTTGCCCGCATCCGCAAGCTCGAGTGGATCGAGACGTTCGCTGTTAGGCCGACGCAGCAGCACATTTACCAGCGACAAGCCGGCGAGCGTTTTCAGATACAATCTATTTCGTCGAACTGCCAAATCGCCGGCTTCAGCGAGCGTGTAGCCGAGGTACCGCGCCAAAAAAGCATCTTCAAAATAGTTCGTGCTGCCAGCCGCCTGACTGAGGATCACAATTCGCGGATCGCCGTCGTCCTGCGGCGCCAGCTTTGACAATAGTTCTTTCACCGCAATGAAGTAGGGCGCGAGCCGCTCGACCCGACATTGCCGAAACACGTCCGACAACATTCGCGATAGCGCGATTCGATTCTCTAGCGCGAAGCCGGCGCCGCTCGCGCTTTCGCAGCGGTCGGACTGCACCCACCAGCGGCCGTCTGGCGCTCGGGCCAAATCGGCGGCGTAGAATTGCAACATCCGAGAGCCTTGGGCCTCGGGCGGTCGGCAAAACGGCAGCCGATAACCGGGATGCCGGAACAACGCCTCGGGCGGCAACACGCCGTCTCGCACTAGCGTTTGCGGCCCGAACACATCGCGCAGCACTAAATCCAGCAGCATCGCCCGCTGTTGAAGCGCTGCGGAAACCGTCCGCCATTCGTCGGCAGAAATAATAAGCGGGAGTCCGTCTAGTTCCCAGGGGCGGCGCCGCGCTGCCGAGTCGCTCAATTCCGAATAGGTGAGGCTGTTCTGCCGAAGCAGCCGCTGCGCCTGCTCCCAACGATGCATATATTCGGTGCGTGTGAGTTTCTCCGCCCCTTTGAGAAAAAGCTTCCAAGCCGGTCGCAACACGCCGGGCGCGGAAAATACTTCGTCGTACGCGCCCGGGGCCAGCTCGTACCCGCGCAGCAACTCTGCATCTAAGCTCGTATCCGTTGCCGGCACGCGAGTTCTCACCGAGGAAATAAGACCACCGTTTTGCAACTCACACATCCATCGCGTGGTGCGATCAATTATCCGAGGTGACTAATGCTTCGCAAGAACCTCGATCGGGTCAACGACCACGACGTAAATCCAGTGTCATCGGATAGTCGCGGTTCTGCTCGTCGCGCGGTACTTCCAACTGGCCGCCGCGATGTCCCATCCGTAAAAACCGTGCTGCCCGCCGACTTTCTGCTTCCATCGCGTTGATCGGGAAAGTTGAGGGATTCAATCCGCCCGGATGCCCAACGTGGTAAGTCGCCCCGCCTAGCGACAGCTTCGTCCATGTATCGAGTACGTCGAATACTAGCGGCGCATCCACGGGGATCGTCGGGTGCAAACAACTTGGCGGCTGCCACGCACGGTAGCGGACGCCTGCTACATATTCGCCTTCCAC
>DATBAY010000400.1:0-6499 GCA_036271295.1 Lacipirellulaceae bacterium
CGCTGCTCAATGCAGATGGCGTCGCGCACCAGAACGATCTTATCGCGATTCAAGTGGGCGACGAGCAGCAATCGGATATCGAAGATCCGAACGGTTACACGCAGTCGTGGTTTGCCGCCGCGCATGCGGGGAACTACTTCCCGAACACGTTGCTGTACACGAATTCGTTTTTCATCGCCAACCAAACGAATTACACAAACTATATCGCGAACGCGAATCCGGACGCTATTTCCTGGGATAGCTATCCGTTCGCTAACCCGGCCGGCTACTACAGCTCGTCCACGAACTGGTTAGCACTAGGCAACATCTTTCGACGCAATGCGCTGGGATCGTACATCGGCGCGACCGGGAATTCACCGCGGCCGTACGGCATGTATGTGCAGACCTATCACGATGATCAAGCCGTGGATCCGGGCGAGGCGGAAATCCGCTGGCAGCAATTCGCCGCGTGGACGATGGGATATTCGTATGTGGATGCCTTCATTTACACGGGCGGCAACAACAACTTTGGCGGCCAGCCGAACGGCCCCGTCTATCAGGCGTTTCAAGAGACGGCCCGCCAAGGCCGGAACTTGGGGCCAGCGCTCACGAAGTTAATCAGCTATGGCTATGGACCGAGTTTCGTGGCGGGGGCTGGATCCTCCGGATTGCCGGGCGAGTGGATCAATTTCGACCGCAATAACGCCCAGCCTGCCCAGCGGTATCTCACCGGCGTTAACAACATTACTAATCTTGGCACGAAGAACGGCGGGCTGTCGGGCGATGTATACGTCGGGTTTTTCAATCCGTTAACACGCAGCTTTGGCGATCCTGTTAACACAACGTATTTCATGGCAATGAACGGGCTAGGCGGCAATCTCTCGTTACCAAGTGGGCAGAGCGACAACACCGCAACGGTGGCCCAAACGCGTCAGCAGATGACGCTTAATTTCGACTTCGGCATTACGGGCATCAATTCGCTGCAGCGGCTCAATCGCAATACGGGCCAAGTCGATGTGATCACCACCGGCTACAGCGACGGCGGCAACACAATTCTCACGTCGCTTGGCGGCGGTAAATACCAACTGCAATTGACACTCGATGGCGGTACCGGAGATCTGTTCAAGTACAACGATGGCACGGCGTTCGTTGGCGCGCAGGGCGGCGTGCCAGTCGCCTATTGGGACAATGATGGCAATGCGGCCAATAACGATGTGAATTCGGGCGCAGGTTTGGGAGGCAGCGGCACTTGGGATAGCGGCACCCCCAAGTGGTTTGACGGCACGAACAACGCGGCTTTCACCGCGGGCAGCAATGTCGTGTTTGGCGGCATCGCGGGAACCGTTTCATTCACTGCGCCGCAGTCGGTCACGAGCCTCGAATTTCAAACCACCGGATATACGCTTGCCGGGTCGACACTGACGCTGCTCGCGCCGACGATTTCGACCGCAGCGGGCGTCACCGCGACGATCAATGCTCCGATCGCTGGCTCGAGTGGCCTCATCAAAAATGGGCCGGGCACGCTGAATTTGCAGTCGGCGAGCACTTACACGGGCAATACGACGATCAACGAAGGGGTCCTGGGGATCTCGAACGCGTCGCTTGGCGCCCTGCCAGGAGCTCCCACTCCGAATATCCAAATTAACAACGGGGCCACGCTCAGGTTCAATGCCAACAATTTGATTCTCTCCGCGAATCGGCAAATGGTGATGGGTTCTGGCGGCGGCGTCATCGACACAGCGGGGAACAACGCTTCGATTGCCGGCACGATCAGCGGTAGCACACTTACGAAAACGGGCGCTGGCACGCTCACGCTTTCCGGAGCAAATACGCATTCTGGGACGGCCGTTAATGGCGGAACTCTGAATGTCGCCGCGGACACCGGTCTCGGCACAGCGCCTGCCACCTTCACCACCGGCAACGTCACGCTCGATGGCGGCGCGCTGCAATTCGGCGCCAACTTCGACATCAACAGCAACCGTGGCATCACGCTAAATGCTGGCGGCGGTACGATCGACACGCAGAGCTTCAGCAATCCGTCGGGCTACAATGCCTTCCACGGCGGTTTCACGGGTCCGGGCAATCTCACCAAGATTGGCAGCGGCACGTTCTTCGCCTCGGCTACTTCCGGCGGTTTGAATACCACGTGGAGCGGCAATCTGATTATCAAAGAGGGAACGTGGAAGATCGTGGCAACCGATGGATTGCCGTACAACGTGCCGAACCAGGATGGCCTCAAGGCGGCGCAAGTCACTCTGGATGGCGGCACCTGGCAAATCGGCGCCACGATCAATGCCACGAGCGCGCGGCGCGGCGTCACGATCACCAGCGATGGCGGGACGATCGATACGCAGAACTTCAATCTCACCTGGGCAGCGCCTTGGGCTGGAAGCTCTACGTCGGCCGTTTTGACGAAGATCGGTAGCGGCAAACTGCAGCTGAATAGCACGTCGACGTACGGCCCCGGCACCTACGCCGGCACGTTGAACGTAACCGCCGGCACGGTGCAGCTGGATGGCGGCACGGCGATGGGTGATTTAGCTGCGCTCAATATCAGCAACGTAGACGCCGTGGGGATGATCATCAGCGGTGGAACAGAGACGATCGGTTCCTTGGGTGGCGGTGGAACAAAAGGTGGTTATGTGAGTTTGACCAGCAGCCTGGTCACTGGTGGCAACAACAGTTCGACCGTCTTTAACGGCGTGATTTCCGGCATCGGCAGCCTGACCAAAACCGGGACCGGCTCGCTGACGCTTGGGCCATCTTCCGGGAACCTGTATTCGGGCGGCACCACCGTGAACGCTGGCAAGTTGTTCGTGAATAACATCGTCGGCAGCGGCACAGGTGGAGGCGCGGTCACGGTGAACTCCGGCGGCACTCTGGGCGGAATCGGGAGCATTTCTGGCAGCGTCGCAGTGAGTGGCGGCGCGCACCTCGCGCCTGGCGTCACCCTCGGCACGCTTGGCGTCGGTTTAGTTACGCTCGGCGTCGGTTCGAATCTTGATATCGATTTGGATACCGTGGCAGGTGTCGGCAAAAGCGATTTGTTGAACGTCACCACAGCGAACGGGCTCACGATCAACGGCGGCATGCTAAACATCGCGAACCTGGGAACGGTCACGCCGGGCACGTATACGATTATTGATTACGCTGGCACGTTGAACGGCAGTGCAACCAATTTAACGTTGGGAAGCACACCGGCCGGTTATTCGTTTAGCGTCGCTAACAATCCGGCGAACTCTTCGATCGATTTGACGGTGAGCGCCACGGGTATTCCGGGCGATTTCGATCACAGCGGCGCCGTTGATGCCGCCGACTACGTTGTTTGGCGGCACGGCCTCGGCACGATCTACACGCAATCCGATTTCGACACGTGGCGGTCGCACTTCGGGCAAACGTCCGGCGGTGGGTCCGATAATTCCACACCCTCCGCAGTGCCAGAGCCCAGTCTCCTGCTGCTTGCCATCGGCGGTTGGCCACTCTTTATGTGCTGCCGAGCGCTCGGTATTGGCAGATAGTTCGCGGGTGCATCGCGGGCTAGGTCCAAGTCCCAGCTTCTGGCTAGAATCAGTGAACTACCGGTTCACAACCCCTGTCCGAAACGGCATGGCGACGATTGCCGAAACGCGAGCGAAGCTACGGGCGCTGATGCCAATTGTGCAAAAGTGCGCGTACTTTGACCATGCGGCGATGTGTGCGCTGCCGCAGCCGACGGCGGATGCGTTTCAAAAGTGGCTCTCGGAAGCCACAGAAATCGGCGGTCCCGTTTGGGGGCAGTGGGTTCGAGGGATCGAGGCGACGCGGGCGAGTGCAGCCGCTTTGATCCGTGCGCAGCCGGAGGAGATCGCGCTGGTCAGCAATACAACGGCCGGCATCAGCCTCGTGGCCGAGGGACTCGATTGGCGCGAGGGCGACAATGTCGTCACGTTTGCCGATGAGTTTCCGTCGAATCAGTATCCCTGGATGAATTTATCGAGACGCGGCGTTGAAACGCGGCGCGTGCCGAACGACGTAACTGGCCGATCGGATCTCAACGCGCTCGCGGCGGCATGTGACCGGCGCACGAGGATCGTATCCGTTAGCTGGGTCGGCTTCGCGACCGGGTACCGACACGATATCCGACGCATCGCGGAGATTGCGCACGAGCATGGAGCACTCGTCTTTATTGATGCGATTCAGGGACTCGGCGCGTTTCCGCTTGATGTGAACGAGGCCGGCGTCGATTTCCTGGCGGCGGACGGTCACAAATGGTTGCTGGGTCCCGAGGGCGCGGGTATTGCGTATATTCGCCGTGAACACTTAGCCAAATTGCGGCCGATCGGTCCCGGTTGGCATAGTGTAAGCCCGACGCAGGAATTCACGCACATCGAATTGAAACTACGAGAAGCGGCAGCTCGCTACGAGGGCGGATCGCAAAACAGCGGCGATATTCTGGCGCTCGGAGCAAGCCTAAAAATGCTGCAAGAACTCGGGCTGGAGAACCTGGCGGCCGCGGTGCTTGATATTACCGACCAGGCGTGCGAAAAACTCCAGGCAATCGGCGCCCAAATCATTTCCGATCGCCGGCTGGATCATCGCGATGGCAAGCAGCGCTCCGGAATCGTCGCGTTCGAAATGCCCGGTAAAGAGCCGATGGCGCTCAAACGGTACGCGGGGCAGCAGAAAGTAGTATTTGGTTGCCGGGCGGGACGATTGCGAATCAGCCCGCACGCATACAACAATGAAGAAGATCTCGATCGATTGGTGGAAGCATTAACAACTTTCAAGGCATAACTATGTCTCGCCGGGCGGTTTACACGGGTTCGTTCGATCCGATCACGCTGGGACATCTCAACCTCATCGAGCGGAGCAGCCAGCTGGTTGATACGCTCATCGTCGGCATCGGCATGAACATCGAAAAGCAGCCGCTGTTTACCGCAGACGAGAGGGCGGAACTGGTCGAACGCGTGACGAAGCCGCTTGGCAATGTGGAAGTGCGGCAGTTTTCAGGACTCGCCGTTCACTTCGTCCGCGAATCGAAGGCGATGGTCATCATCCGCGGCGTACGATCTCTTTCAGACATGGACACCGAATTCACGATGACGCTTGCCAATCGCAAGCTCGATCCGGGCATCGAAACGGTGTTCTTGATGGCCGACGAGGAGTTCTCGCACGTTTCGAGCTCGCTCATCAAGCAGATCACGCCTTTGGCGAAGGACGATGAACTAGCGCGTTTTGTTCCGAGAGCGATCATTGGGGATCTCCGTGCGAAGATAACCGGATAATCACTCCGCAGATTCAGGGACTCGAACAAAACCTCCTCTCCCCTAGGCAGAGGGCCGGGGTGAGGGTGCCTTACAATCGGTTTTGTTAAAGTCCCTTAATCAGCGGATGAACTTGACCAATCGAAGTGCCACGGCGGCGAGGCCAACGGCTGCCAAAGCGGTTTTCAACGGATCGTACCACGCGGCACGACTGAAGTCGCTCAATGTCAACGCTTGACGTTGTTCTGTTTGCTTCGGAACCGTGTTGGAAACCAAGTGGGCTCCGTCGATAGCCGGACGATCAACTCCGTGCGCTGAGTCTTTCGCCCTTGGCGGCGACCAGGGTGAGCTTGGGTAAGAATCGAGCGGTCCGCCGGTGCTGGCGATATTTAAAGCACCCGAATCCGTCACGATAGTCGGCGGAGGTTGATCGGCAGTGGCTACTTGTAATTGGCTAGTTGACTGTTCAAAGTCGGGGGCAACCGAGGCCAGGAACACACGCACGCGCGGAGCGAAGCTGCCCATCGTCGTCCCCTGCCCCGCCCCGAACAGCACGCCGGCGATCTCGCCTTGCTGGTTGAAGATCGGACCGCCGGAGTCGCCCTGCCGAGCTTCGACATCGAGCTCGACCATTTCATGCGGGAAGTTGGGCTGCGGGGAATAGTAGCTCGTGCAGCGGCCTGTCGCGATGCGATATTTGCCTCGCCCATAACCATGGATCGTTAGCAGGTCGCCAGGCTGCGGGGGATTCGTTGCGATTTTCACCGGCTCACAGTTCGGTTTCCAGATGACGAGCGCGGCCAGGTCCCAGTCTTGGTCAACCTTGAGTGGTTTAGCGTGTGAATGGAAGCCGTCAGGAAACACAACGTCCACTAAGCCCACGGCATCACGCACCACGTGCCAATTGGTAACCACTAGCCCGCGATTCTCATGCACTCCTACGAGCGTCCCGCTCCCGAATGCCGTGGCGCCGTCCTCCGGTACGATGATTCGTGCAACGGAAGGATGAGGCGTGACGTCGCCCGGTAGCGAGTCATAGATCGGCGTATGGCCAGCGCCGAAGACTGAGGAAAACAGCGATGCCCGCGCCGATGCACTTAACGCGGCGGCGAAGTAAACTGCAAATAGGATTCTTCGAAGCGCGAAGGCCATAATCGGCACTTAAACGGCGGTCGAGCAATTCAAATTGGAGCCCGCAGCGCGAGCAAGGGGCGTGTCACTGCTTCGGGTGCCTGGGGCAACGCCCCAGCTACGCGCTCTGGGGCGTTGCCCCAGGC
>DATBAY010000401.1:0-9099 GCA_036271295.1 Lacipirellulaceae bacterium
GATCGACGAAGTCTAAAAGCGCCGGGAGGGCTTCCTCGTGCCAGAATTCGAGCTGTTCGTAACCACCGGCATCGACGAATCGCTGATACTCTTCATTCGTCACACAAAAACGGTCGAAGTATACGGGTTCGACGCTTACCAAATTGCGATCGATCAGCTTTTGATCCAAATCGGTGGGTCCGCAAGCGGCGTGGGATTGCTCGGCAAGTTGACCGAGCAGCACGCGGCCGGATGGAACCAGAGCCATGCTCTCGTCGAGTTGGCGAACGGCCCGCACGATATGCAACTGCGAGAGATGATGTTTGGTTTCCGGGCGCAACAAGAGCGCATAGCGCCGCGTGGCGAGTAGTTCGTCGACGAGTGCGTCGGTGCTGTGTGGCGAATTGCTCGCTTGAAGTCGATCGACCAATCGCGGTTGTTCCACTAGCACTTGGTCCTCGCTTGCGTTCCGCGTGCCAGCTCGTTCGCCGCGACGTCTCGGTTCCTGAACCTGTTTGGCAGCGCCAAATTCGCGAAGCACAATGCACAGGACCACGGCGCCGCCGCCCAGCAGGCTGCCGCTTTGCCATAGGAGGCCGCAAACAAACACCGTGGCAGCGACGGCTGCGCTGAGCCATTGCGACCAATTGCGAGCGCGGTTGTAGGTCAGTGTTCCTGCAGACATCTTACGTTACCTAGATTTGTGGCCCGAGTTACGGTCGGAGGCCCGCTGTTGGCGAAGCTTATCGAACTGCTGCACGATCGAACCGAGAACGGGGTTCTCGCGCGGTATAACATGGGCGCCGCCGTTCGACGACGCAGATCGCACCGCAGGTGCCGCCGGCGCCGGGTGAACCGGCGCGGCGGGCGCTCGATGATCCGCGGCAGCGGTTGTCGCTGGCTCGCTGGAATTGTGATTTTCGACGCGACGCTGCAGCAGCTCACGGAGTTGCCGCAGTTCTTCCTTCCAGTGCTGACGCTCTTGTTCAGCCGTCCGCTTTTGTTCCTCAAGAGCCGTTTTCAACTCTTTTTCGCGAGCGCAAGCGAGTTCGGCGTCGGTCACGGCCTCGGCGCGGTGTGTATCGAGCGTGCGAAGCTCGTCGGTGCGGCAGTGTAGATTGGCAGTGAGCGCGGTGATCTTATCGTGGGCAGCGTTGAGCTCGGCGGTGAGTGTCGCGGAAGCTTCGGATTGGCCTTTTTCGGCTTCGGCTCGATCGCGGTCCAGTTGATTGCGTTCGGCCCGCAGCTCGTCGCGTTCCTGTTCGATCTTGCCGCGCGCCGTGCGCAGATCGGTCCAGCTGATTTCCAGTTGCTCTTTGGAAGTCAGTAGTTCGACGCGTTGTCGTTCCAGATCGGCGATGACATTCTGGGCGTTGCCGCGGTCCTCTTCAAATTGGGCTTGGGCGACTTCTAATTCCGAGCGCGTTCGCTCTATTTCCGATTGAATCGCGAGCACATCTGCGCGGTGCTGTTCCAATTCGGCGGTCTTGATTTCAACAAGCTCGCTATCCAACTCCAGTTGCTCGCGCGCCGCGCGAAGTTCGTCACGATCTTGTTCAATGGCCTCGTGGGCTGTTTGAAGTTGCTCGAAAGTGCGATCGAGTTCCTCGCCGGTAGCTTCGAGCGATGCTCGCTCAGCATCTAATTCTTCTTTTGTGGTGACTTCCGTAAGCCGCGCCGCTTGGAGTTGCTGTTTGGCTACTTCGAGGTCGGCACGATCCTGCTGCAGTTGAGCGGTGGCAGCTTGAAGACTCGCTCGGTCACCGGCGAGCTTTTGCTGCCACTCATCGAGATGAGCCTGGTAGGCTTCGAGCGCTTCGAGAGATTCGCTCAGCTGGCCGTCGATCGCTTCGCGCTCGGCATGCCAGGCATGAAACGATTCTCGCAACACGGTGTCATCGGTGGGAAGCATGGTGGACATTGCATTGGTCACGCCGCCCGATAGCGGGAGCTATCGCCTGCGAACCGCACCGCCTTCTGCCCGCGAGAAAAGATGTGAGAAAAGGTTGGGCGGTGCCATCCACCAGCGGCGCCGGTGAATCACACTGTCCATTGAAAAGGTAGGTCGACTTTTGGCGAGTTGCAAATCGGCGGGAAAATCGGGACGGGGGGATGCGGCAGGTTGTCCGGAGCAGGCGTACAATCGTTAGAATTGCTACTTGCTGCTATTCGTATTCGGCATTGTTGATTTCTTCGACGCCGCGGGGCAGCGAGGGCAACATCCGTCGCTGAGCGAGCCACGGTGTTTTATTGTTAGTAGCGTATTAGGCGTCTTTTTTATTCGAGCTATTGCACGTCATGATCATCCACAGCGTTTTCTTTTGGCTTCGCAAAGACCTCACTTCGGCCGAGCGTGCGCTCTTCGATAGCGAGGTTCGTCGGCTCGCTCAGATTTCTTACTTGGAGCGGGGCTACGTCGGAACTCCGGCCCCGACTGAGCATCGCCCGGTGACCGACCATTCGTTCGACTATTCGGCGGCGCTTCACTTCAAAACGCTCGAAGATCACGATTTTTATCAAGCGAAGTGCGAAGAGCACACGCGGTTTGTTGCAACTTGCAAGCCGCTGTGGGAACGCGTCGTGATTTACGACACGACGCCGGTTTGATTAGAACTCGGCGTTTCCTGGCGTTCGCGGGAACGGAATTACATCGCGGATGTTGGCCATCCCGGTGACGAATTGGACCATGCGCTCGAGGCCGAGGCCGAAGCCGGAATGGGGTACACTGCCGAAGCGGCGTAGATCGAGATACCACCAGTAGTCCTGCTTGTTGAGGTGCTGCGCGTCCATTCGCGATTCGAGCACGTCGAGCCGGTCTTCACGCTGGCTGCCGCCGATAATTTCGCCGACGCCGGGGACAAGCACGTCCATCGCGCGCACCGTTTTGCCGTCATCGTTCACACGCATATAGAACGGTTTGATTGAGGCAGGGTAATCGTGAACGATGAGCGGTTCGCTGAATTTTTCTTCGGCGAGGTAGCGTTCGTGTTCGGCCTGCAAGTTGTGCCCCCACTCGACCGGGTATTCAAAAGTCTTGCCGCACGACTTCAGGATTTCGACGGCTTCGGTGTAGCTGAGACGACGGAACGCCTTTTCCACAATGCCTTCGAGCCGTTCGATAACGACCTTGTCGACGTGCTCGGCAAACAACTTCAAGTCTTCCTGGCAATCGGCGATCACATCGCGGCCAATGCGCTTGAGGAAACGTTCGGCGAGGTCCATGTTGTCTTCGAGTTCGAAGAAAGCGGCCTCGGGCTCGACCATCCAGAATTCGGCGAGGTGGCGAGTAGTATTCGAATTCTCGGCGCGGAAGGTGGGGCCGAACGTGTAAATCTTGCCGAGCGCAGTGGCGTAGATTTCGCCTTCGAGTTGGCCGGATACGGTCAGGTATGCGGGGCGTTGGAAGAAGTCCTGGCTGTAGTCGATGTCTCCCTTGTCGTTGCGTGGGGGTTTTGCCGGGTCGATCGTCGTTACGCGAAACATTTCACCGGCGCCTTCGCAGTCGCTGGCGGTTATGATCGGCGTGTGGAGATAAAGGAAACCGTCCTCCTGGAAGAAATCGTGGATCGAACGACAGATCCGGTTTCGTACCCGGGCGACCGCGCCGAATGTGTTGGTGCGCGGACGGAGATGGGCCCACTCGCGCAGCTTTTCGAATGAGTGGCGTTTCTTTTGGAGCGGGTACTGTTCCGGATCAGCCCAGCCGTAGACTTTGACTTCGTCGGCATGGATTTCCGTGGCCTGCTCTTTGCCGCCAGAGGCTTTTACCTCGCCCCGGACTGAAACGCTGCAACCGGCGGAAAGCTGGCGGATTTCGGATTCGTAGTTGGGCAGCTTCGCATCGGCGACGACCTGGATATTAGCGAGGCAGGAGCCATCGTTGATTTCCAAAAAGCTAAACCCGCCTTTGGAGTCGCGGCGGGTGCGAATCCAGCCGCGGACCGTGGCATTTTTCCCGACCGAGCCAGCCTGGCGGGCATCCTTCACAGAGAGTAGTTCCATAGTGGTTTTAGCGTACGGATTTTAGGGGTGTGCGCCTGCGCATCTAAAATTCGGAGGTCTCACGCAGAGGCGAGGAGATCGCGGAGGGCAAGGGAAAAACGGCAAAGTCTCTGCGCTCCTTGCGATTCTGCGAGGGCTTTCGGGCAGTTTTTTAAGCGAATTCGCGAGAATGAAGGGCTTGCCGAAATACCCCCGAATGCGGCAAAATGGTTGATTCCCCAGAGCCTAAGCTAGCCGTAGGGTTGGCCTTACTGATAAATCGTCGTTTGTTTCGTCAGCTACAGCCTGACGTACGAGGGAGTTAGTTGTGGCAGTTGCTATTCGCATGAAGAAGATGGGCCGGTCCCATCAGTCGTTCTTCCGGATCTGTGCTATCGACAAGCGCGCCCCGCGCGGTGGTCGCGTGTTGGAGGAGCTCGGCACCTATGATCCGCGTATCAAAGAAACCGATGCCCGGGCGCTGCTCAAGGCGGATCGCGTCGACTATTGGATTGGCGTTGGTGCGCAACCTTCGGAGAAAGTGGCCGTGCTGATCAAGAAGTACGGCACGAACGGCACGCACTCGGCGGCGCAGAAATCGGCGCTCGAGAAAAGTGCTCAGCCAAAGATCGTGCCCGATCCGGGCACGCCGGCCAGCTTGCCGACGCCGAAGAAGACAAAGGAAGAAATTGCTGCCGAAGCGGCGGCTGCAGCGGAGCCGAAGGCTGAAGAAGCACCGGCCGCCGAGACAGAAACGGCTGGAGCATAAGGCGGTGCGAACGACGCGATAATTATCAAATGCAAGATCACAAATGCAAAATGCTAAATGAAAATGAAATCGCTCCTGCATTTTTCATTTTGCAATGTGTATTTTGCATTGGAAATTGTCCTTTACGATGCGCATCGACATTCTGACCTTGTTCCCGGAAATGTTTTCCGGCTATGTAGGTCAGAGCCTGCTCAAGCGGGCGATCGATGCGGGAATCGTCGAAATCCGGGTGCATAACATCCGAGATTGGGCGCAAGGGAAACATCGACAAGTCGACGATCGTCCGTTCGGCGGCGGGCCAGGAATGGTGCTGCGGCCGGAACCGGTGGTCGAAAGTGTTGAAGCGGTGCAAGGGCAGGGGAATACGCCTGGTCACCTGGTTCTGCTCACGCCGCAAGGTCGGAAGCTCGATCAGCGAATCGTCGAGGAGCTGGTTGAGCGCAAGAGATTGGTTTTAGTTTGCGGGCGCTACGAGGGGGTCGATCAACGAGCGATCGACTTACTAGAGCCGGACGAGATTTCGATCGGTGATTACATATTGGGCGGCGGCGAAGTGGCCGCCATGGTGTTGGTGGATGCGGTCGTTCGGCTGGTGCCGGGCGTGCTGGGAGACGAAGAAAGCAACAAACAGGATTCATTTTCGGGCGATCCGCCACTGCTGGAATTCGCCCAATACACGCGGCCACGAGAATATCGAGGCCTGACGGTGCCGGAGGTGCTGATGTCTGGGAATCACCCGGATATCGCCCGCTGGCGAGAGCAACAGAAGTTAGAACGCACGAAAGAACGGCGATCTGACTTATTAAACGAATAAGGATAACTACGAAGTCACAAAGGACACGGAGAAGACGACTAAATTGCGTTGCTTTCTTTGTGTCCTTTGTGCCTTCGTGGTGAACAAATCAGTTAACGAATTGTGATTGCAGGAAATCAAATATGAGCCAGCAAATTTTGGACATGGTCGAGAAGTCGAGTCTTAAGTCGGAAGTTCCGAACTTCTCGATTGGCGATACCGTCGATGTACACACGAAGATTTTGGAAGGCGACAAGGAGCGCATCCAGATTTTCACGGGGGTTGTGATCGCGCGCAGTGGCGCCGGTAGCCGTGAGATGTTTACAGTTCGCCGGATGGTGGCGAACGAAGGTGTGGAGCGTAAGTTCCCGCTCCACTCGCCGAAGATCGAAAAGGTTGTGGTCGTCCGCAGCGGTGTTGTGCGCCGGGCGAAACTGTACTTCCTGCGCGATCGCGTGGGCAAAGCGGTGCGGCTCAAGGAACGTCGCCGCGACGGCGGCCAAGAATAATTTTCTGCGGCCGACATGGCGATCGCATCGGCAGTGCGTGCTTGGCTACGTCGGTGGTTTTCTAGCAACGAGTCGCTGGGCCACCGCGGCGAACATGCGGCGGCTCGTTTTCTCAAACGGCAGGGCATGCGAATCATTGAACGCGGATACGATTCGCCGCTCGGTGAAATCGATATTATTGCCGTCGATGACCGCACGGTCGTGTTTGTCGAGGTGAAGACGCGAACCTCCGGCGACGCCGGCCATCCGACAGAAGCGATCGATAGGACGAAGCAACGGCGAATGACGCAAGCGGCGCTCGCCTTTTTGAAATCGAAGCGGCTGTTGCAACAACCCGCGCGATTCGATGTGATCGCAATTACTTGGCCCGCCGATGCGCGGGAGCCCGCGATCGAGCATTTTAAAAATGCATTCGCGCCGACTGGCAGCGGTCAGTTTTTCAGTTAGCTCGCCGCCTATCTGTTCCAGGGCATCTTGGCGAGCATTATTCCCATGCCGCATGTATCCGAGATGCCAGCGAATAGCAGCCCGGCGCCGATGAAACCGGATAAGCCGTAGAACGCGGGGTGTACTTGCCAGCCCAAAATGACGCCGATCAGCACGATCGAACCGGCCACGATTCGCACTTGCCGCTCGATCGAAATAGCCTTCTTGCCATGAACGATCGGCAAGTCGCTTTGCGCGCAAGCTTGCGTGCCGCCTTCCACGTTATACACGTTCGTAAAGCCTTTCTTCTGGAACGCGTCGCAGGCTTGTTTGCCGCGGCCGCCCATTTGGCAAATCACGTACAGCGGTTCACCGGCGCTACCGTTGCGAGCCCGCATGATGCCTTCCGGGTCGAGCTGATCGAGCGGTACATTTTTGGCGAATTCCACGTGGGTATCGCGGAATTCCAGCGGCGTACGAACGTCGATTAAGTCACAAGACTCGCCCGCTTTGCGTCGCTTCGACAGCTCATTTGGCGAGATAGTGGCTGCGCTCATGCTATCACCCTTCCGACGAGAACGATTCGACTAGTATATGGCAATTCTAGAGGTCGGCAGTTCGCGGCGAATGCCTCGAACCAGAATTTATACGGTTGGGCTACTTTTCTAAAAGTGTGAACTACGCTAAGCTAGCGAAACTTTGCGGCCCCAATAGTCGCACGGATGTGATTTTCTGCCGACCGGAAATGCCGGAGGTCTTAGCCCTGGAGTATTGCTAAGAGCTACCAGCCCTGCTTGCTGCCTTTGTGCACAGCCCCTTTTGGCAATATTCGCCAACCGGACCACTTATCCTGAACCGCCCAATAGCAAAGCTGCGCTGCTAGCGCTGTGTGATGTTGGCCACAACTTTGAACGCGCCGACTTTCGAGTTTGTATCACCGCAAGATTGATTGACCCGCCATGGCTGAAGCAAGATTGCAGCGCAGTGTAACGACATCTGTCGCGAGAAATCTGGCGACGACGACCAAGACGTCGCCCAAGATGCAGTCGATAACCCCGCGGTGGCTGCTGAGCATGCTGCCCTGGGTGCACGTACACGGTGGTACTTATCGCGTGAATCGCACCAAGGTCGAGCTCACGAAAGCGGAGCGGATCGAAGTCTCGATGGATGGTGGTGCGGCGACGTTCCCATCGGAATCGCTCCGCCGCGTGCCGCTGTTTTCGCGCGTGCCGAAGCCAGTGCTGGCCCAAATGGCGAGTCACTTTCGGACGGAGGAAGTCTCGCTGGGCAACAAGCTAATGGTCGAGGGCGAAGACCTCAGCAAGTTCTTCATCATTGCCAAAGGCCAAGTCGAGGTACTTTCGAAGGGCGTGCACGGCAGCGATTTGCGAATCGCGCTGCTGACCGACGGCGAATTCTTCGGCGAGACGGATATCGTTTCCGATAAACCTTCCGATGTAACGGTGCGGACAACTACACCCTGCGTGTTGCTAACGCTTTCTCGTAAGGACTTGGATACGGTTCTGGCCGAGAACACAAATCTTGGCCACGACTTCAATCGTGCGATCGCCGAGCATCTGGCATTGCGTTCGACCGTCAATCGCTACGGCGAGCGGAACATCGATCTCGTCTCAGGTTTTGCCGAGAACGTCGAGATTCCAGAAACGTTTGTCGACTATGCGAGCCACCCGCGCGAATACTCGCTCTCGGCAATTCAGACGGTTGTCCGAGTGCACACTCGCGTTTCGGATTTATACAACGGTCCGTACGATCAACTCGAAGAGCAAGTGCGGCTGACAGTCGAGGGTATCAAAGAGCGGCAAGAGTGGGAGCTGGTGAACAACAGCAAGTTTGGTCTCACTCACGCAGTCGACCCAGCGATGCGGATCAGCACGAGATACGGTGCGCCGACGCCAGATGACCTGGACGAATTGCTGGCACTGGTTTGGAAGAAACCAGCGTTTTTCTTAGCACATCCGAAGGCGATTGCCGCTTTCGAGCGGGAGTGCACTTGGCGTGGCGTGCCGCCGGTAACCATGAACCTGTTCGGCTTTCCAGTCGTCACTTGGCGTGGCCTCCCCCTTGTGCCATGCGACAAGCTCGAAATGAAGAATCGGTATCAATCGAACTCCAGTCAATGGTACGGCACAACGAGCATTCTGCTCATGCGTGTGGGGGAAGCGGATCAGGGAGTCGTCGGATTGCTTCAATCCGGGATTCCGGGGGAGATCAGCCCGAGTTTGTCAGCCCGGCTAATGGGGCTCGACAGCTTGGGTGTCGCATCTTACTTGCTCACGCTCTATCAGTCGTGCGCCGTGCTGACGGATGATGCGCTAGCGAGTTTGGAAAACGTTGAAGTCGGTTATTACCACGACTACAACATGCGTGAGCCCAAGAATTTTGAGGATGGTTCGGGAATCTAATAATCAGGCGCAACGACGCTGACCACACGATAAGCAGAGGGACCTGTAAATGTCTGACAGTTTACTACAGCGCAGCGTAACCACTTCAGTCGCAAAAAATCTGGCGACGACGACCAAGACGTCGCCCAAGATGCAGTCGATAACCCCGCGGTGGCTGCTGAGCATGCTGCCCTGGGTGCACGTACACGGTGGTACTTATCGCGTGAATCGCACCAAGGT
>DATBAY010000402.1:0-11732 GCA_036271295.1 Lacipirellulaceae bacterium
CGAGGCATTCATCCATCTCCTTCGCCGCCGCCAATTAAGAAGTGCCAACTGACGTCGCGATCAATTCCGCCAGTTCTCCTGCTGCTGCCGCGATACTTCCCGCGAGGCCGGCTCTTTCGGTTCTTGTAGCAATTGTGGCAGCCTCGATCCTGCTGCGCAACAGCTCGGCAGAAACCCCGCCTCCGGCACCGCCCGCCTCGACCGCGAATTCATCGTCGAATCCTAACCAGGACGACATTGCGCATTGGATCAAGGATCTTAGCAGCGATGCGTTTTCGCTGCGACAAGAAGCAGCCGTCAGGCTTTTGGCAGCGGGCGCAGCCGCTCGGCCGCCGCTCATCGAACTCGCCGCCGGGTCGGACCCCGAAACGCGCGCGGCCGCACGCCGCCTCGTCGCTCTCATCGATCGCTCAGAATTCCGCCGCCGCCTCGAAGCATTCGCCGCCGATGCCGATGGCCGACAGGGCCTCTCCCTCCCCGGGTGGCCCGAGTACCAAAAACTCGTCGGCAGCGACCAGCAATCGCGCGCGCTCTTCGTCGACATGCAACGCCAGGAAGGTCCGCTGATCGCCGCCACGTTCGGCGGCTCCAAACGTGCCCCCGAGGAACTCTTTGAGTCACGACTCGTACGACTCGCGCAGTGGCAGAACCCCAACGGCGAGCGCGGAAACATGCCGCCGGTCGGCAGCTGCGCAGCCATGCTGTTCCTCGCGGCCTCGCCCGATATCACCGTGACCGACGCGGCTGCTTCGTTCGTTCAGAACATTATTCAACGCCCCCCGGTCAACGCCGCGCTCGGGCCCGAAAATTCCCAACCCGCGCTTCGCAAACTCATCGTGACTTGGCTCTTACAATGCCCGAACAAAAACGAGGATTTGCTCCGCCAGCGATTAGGCGTGATCTCCACGAGCGGCCTTACCGATGCCCTGCCGCTCGCCCTGCGGGTTTGTAACGACCCGCAATACCTGGACGTCACGCCGTTAACGAAAGCAATTGCACTGCTCATCGTGGGACAGTTCGGAAACCGCGGCGACGTCGCTCAGCTCGAGCCGCTACTCGACGACACCTCCGACTGCCTTCCCCAGCAAATCCAAATCCCTGGACAGAACGCGACCGCTGTCCAAGTGCGCGACGTCGCGCTCGTCATGCTGCTGACTCTTACAGATCAATCGCCCGCGGACTACGGCTACACGGCCGCCCGTTTGACGACTCCTCGCAACTACCAGCTCCAAACGCTGTATCGCGAAACGGACCAACAGCGCAGCGAAGCCATCGCGAAATGGCGCGAATGGAAGACCTCGCACGCGGCGGAGCTGAAGGTGGGTAAAGCCGCGGCGCCTGCCGAAGCCACGAAAAAATAGCCACTGCTCCACCTCCCAACGCGGTCCGACAATAAGCTCGCGGTCCCCGCGAATAGATTCCGGCCCGGTTGGCGTGCCATTTAGCGGCGCTTTACCGATTTTGCGGGGTTTAATTTTGGGTTCGCACGAGCCGTGCCCGGCAATCTGTAGTTTTCGCCCTTTTCTGTTGGTAGTATGGAACTTACGAGGATTTGCCCCTCCCCTACCCCCTCCAGCCCGCCTGGGGCTTCGCATTCGTCGGAGTGTGGTTCTATGTCGTTTGTGCGTCGAACTTTATGCCGGCTATCTCATCGCGCCGTGGTTGCGATCGCGGCGATTACGCTCGCCAGCTCTGCCACGAGCCTATTCGCGCAGGACGCCGACAAAAAGCCTGCCGCTCCCGTGGCGGAAAAGCCATCGCCGCCCATCGCGGAAGTAGAGCCGAAACAGGCGACCCAGACACCCAAGTCGGCGCCGAAGCCATCGGTTTTTCAGAAACCCGCCGACAAAACCCCGCCGCCCACTCCGCCCGCCCCGACCCCAAAAACTGATTCATCTAAGGAGCCAACTGACAAGCCAAAGCCGGCTCCTATTTCGGCCGACGGCAAGCTGACGTTCAATTTCCGTTACCAGCCCTGGCCCTCGGTGCTCGATTGGTTCGCCGAACAAGCGGGCCTCTCGCTGCTGATGGAATCGCCGCCTCCCGGCACCTTCAACTACTCCGATAACCGCACTTATACGCCCACTGAAGCGCTCGACGTGCTCAACGGCGTCCTGCTCACCAAGGGCTTCACGCTCGTGCGGCATGGCAAAATGCTCGTGCTCGTAAACCTCGAAGACGGCGTCCCGCCAAACCTTGTCCCCGACGTGCCGCTCGCCGAACTCGATTCGCGCGGCGAGTACGAGCTCATTCGCGTTGTCTTCCCGGTGTGGAACATGACGCCCGAACAAGCGGCTGCTGAAATTCAACCGCTGCTCGGCCCGCAAGGCAAAGTCGTTATCTTGCCGCAGGCGCGCGAAATCCAAGTCACCGAAACCGGCGGCCGGCTGCGCACGATTCGCTCGATCGTGAACGCCGTCGAACAACCCGAGTTGGGTACCGCCGGGATGCGCGAAATCGCGCTCAAGTACATCACGTTCGACGCCGCGATGCCCACGATTCGCCAAATGCTCGGCATCCCGGCCGAAGCGTTCAGCATGCCCGATGGCTCCGCCCAAATCACCAAAAGCGCGACCGGCGAAAAGATTCTCTTCCGCGGCACTGCCCAGCAGGCCGCCCGATTGACCGAAGTGCTGCGGCTAATCGATGTGCCCGAAGCCGCACGCGGTGTCAACGGCTCGCCGCAGCTTGAGGTCTACGCGGTAACCACGGCCGATCCTGACGCGGTCGTCAAAATGCTGCAAACCATGCTGCACAACGATCCGACCATCGTGCTCACGGCCGACAAAGACGCGGGCCAGGTGCTCGCCTTCGCCACGCCGCCGCAGCAAGCCACGATCAAAGCTACGATCGACCAAATGCAAAAAGAAGCCAAACAGGTCGACGTCATTACCCTCGCGAACGTCGACCCGCAGGTGGCCGTGCTCGCCATCAACAAACTATTCGGCAGCCAAGGCGATCAGGCCGATCCGAAGGCCCCGCGCGTCGATGCAGACATCACCACGCGCAGCCTCCTCGTCCGCGGCACGGCGAGCCAGGTCGCTCAGATTCGCGATCTACTGCACAAACTTGGCGAAAATGAAGAGGAAGGCGGCGGACCGGCTGCCAATAAGCAACATGTGCGGCTCTTGCCACTCTCCGGCGCGGCCGCCCGAAGCGCAATCTCGCAAATTGAACAAATCTGGCCAACGATGCGAGCGAATCGGATTCGCATCGTCACGCCGACGTCCACCATCCAAAGTTTCCGGCCGAGCGAACTCCCAGGCAACACGGCGGCCCCCAACACCAACGCACCTGCCAACGTTCCAGCCGCGGCAAATCCTATCGACGCGCCGCAGGATCAAGTGCAGCAACTCTGGCAATCGTTCTTGAAAGATCCAAACGCAACGACGCCGCCGATCCCTCAACCGGAGCAACCGCAAGCCAGTCCAGAAACCGCTAAGCCGGATGGTGCGAAATCCGATGCGCAAAAGAAGCCCGAGGCCGACCGCGCCGCCGGCATCGATCGCGACGGCATTTTCCGTTTTGCCGCGGAAGGGCAATTGAAGTCGACCGCCTCCGCACCATCCAGCAAAAACACAACTTCACTCGCCGCGCCACAGGGTTCATCCTCGCCGTCGCGACCTGGCGCGCCTGTGATTGTCGCCCCGGGCCCCTCCGGTACCTTGATCGCATCTGACGACCTGGAGGCCCTCGATCAACTTGAAAGTTTGCTTTCATCTGTGGCGGGCAAGACCGCCGCATCCGGCCGCGAATTCGCAGTCTTCTACTTGAAATACTCGAAGGCCGCGACGATCGCCGAAGTTCTGTCGGCCATCTTCGGCGGCGGTGGCGGCAAAGATAAAGGCCTCATCGGCGACATCGCCAGTAACGCCCTGGGAGACGTCGGTGGCGGTCTCATGGGCGACCTGCTCCTCGGCGGTAGCGGAGGCGGCGGTGGGGGCTTCACGTCGGGCGCCGTCGACATCGTTCCAGATTCTCGCCTCAACGCACTCATCGTCCACGCCAAAGCAGCAGATCTAGACACCGTCGAGCAACTTCTCAAAGTTCTGGATCAACGCAATGGCCCCGAAGACGTCGAAGCCGAGGCTCCGCCGCGTGCGATTCCCATTATCAACACAACTGCCTCTGAAATCGCGCAGATCGTGCAGCAGGTCTACGGCGATCGAATGGCAGGCGGCGCCGGCGGCGCGATGAGCCCGCAGGACATGATGAAAATGCTTAAGGGCGGCAACAATCCGGAACAGCAAATTCAAAAGATGTCCATCGCGGTCGACGCTCGTAACAACCTGCTTATCGTCCGCGCGCCGGATGCCTTGTTTGAAGATGTGAAACAACTCGTGGCCGACCTCGACCACACCGTTGGCGATTCGCCCGAAACCACGCGCATCGTATCGCTTCACCACACGAATTCGGCTGCCGTGCAGAAGGCTCTGACGTCGATTCTAAGCAATGTGAAAACGAGCACGATGTCCACCAATACCAGTGGTCCCGCAGTTGCTGCTGGTGCACCTGCAGCCCCCGGAGGCGACGAAGACTCGCCCGAGGAACGCATGCGACGCGCGATGCGCCGCAATTTCGAAATGATGCAGGAAATGCGGATGATGCAAGGTGGTGGCGACCGCGGCGGCGGCGATCGTAGCCGCTTCAGCGGTCGTGGCGGCCCGCCCGGCGGCGCCGAAGGCGGTGGCTACCGTGGCCGTGGCGATCGCGGCGGCGATGGTGGCGACCGCGGCCGAGGCCGCGATTAACACTGGCTAAGCCAGCTGTCTCGCCCACTTGGTCCATCACGCTCAGCACCGCGACTATTGCTTCGCGGCCGCTTCGTTCGCGGTAATTACGCCGTCGCCATTCTTGTCGTAGCGCTGAAATTCGTCCGCGGTGCTCTTCGACCACGAGTGGCTGTATTCGCTCATCTCAACTTGTCCGTCGCCGTTCGCGTCCTTCGACTTGAACCAGCTCGGCAACCCCGTGGGCAGCTTGTCATCTGCAGACGTGAACCGGTACGAATGCCGCTTATCACCGTCCTTCGTGCCAGCGGCAGCCCCGCCGGCCGAGCCGTACAGCACTCGCTTCGACGCATCCGAATCGCTCTTCGATTTATCGTCACCGTCATGATGATGATGGCCGGAGTCGCCCCCCGAGCTTGAGCTCGTCGCGACAGAAGTTGACGCCGTCGCGCTCGGCGTCGCCGGCGTTTTCGATGAGAGGTTTGCCACCAGCTCATCGATCGTAATCACGCCGTCGTGATCCAAATCGGATTCTGCAGCCCGGCCACGCAGTTCTTTCTGCTCGTCGGGTTGCAACATTTTGTCGCCGTTCTTGTCATATTGCTTCACCAAGCTCTTCGCGTACTCCATCGTGTTCATGCTGGACGACGAACTGGCAGCGGGCGACTTCGTCGCCGTGGTGCTAGAGGAAGAGGAAGGCGACGAACTGGTCGACGTGCTAGTCGGTTTACTCGAACTGCCAGAGGAACTTTTACTCGAAACACTGCCCGACCGCTCATCATGCCGCGAATCATCGCCGGAGCGTCCCCGCCAATCGCGATACCGATCACTTCGATCACTACCGTGATCGCCGCCATGGTCACTGCCGCGATCACCGCCATAATGGTGGTGTTCGTGACGGTCATCGCTTTTCTCGCCATCGGATCGCGAGCTGCGGCTACCGTCTTGTGCGCGGAGCTGGTGACCAGCGCCCAAACCTCCGACGCCAACAATAAATGCCGTGCCAGCAATCGCCGCAATCAGGAAATTCTGGATCTTGGTTGCCATAGACGGTTAAACCCCGAAAATGAGGGCGAGTTTCGGCCGCATGCTCCAACGCTTATTCTGGTTATTGTACTCACTTGAAGGCGTTTAGATAAAACCGCCGCATTTCGCAAGATTTTTACCCTATGCGCGCTGAAATCATATCCATCGGCGACGAGCTGACCAGCGGCCAACGGCTGGATACCAACAGCCAATGGCTCAGCCAGCGCCTCAACGAAATCGGCATACCGGTCGCCTTCCACACGACCGTGGGCGATGATCTCGATCGCAACGTCGAAGTCTTCCAGGCTGCGGTCGCCCGGGCAGATATCGTCGTCAGCACCGGCGGCCTGGGCCCGACGGCCGACGATCTCACGCGCGACGCCATCGCGGCCGCCGCCGGTGTCGAACTCGTCGAAGACGCCGGCGCACTCGAACACATCAAGAATCTCTTCGCCCGTCGCAAACGCGAAATGCCAGAGCGAAACAAGCTCCAAGCGCAATTTCCGCGCGGTAGCCGCGTCATTCCGAATCCCGAGGGCACCGCACCCGGCATCGATCTCTCCGTGCCGCGACCTGACTCAACGCCCTGCCGCGTAATAGCCCTGCCGGGCGTTCCCGCCGAATTGTTCACCATGTGGAAAGAAACGGTTGGCCCAGCGCTCTCAGCCATGCAGCCCGAGCCGCGCGTCATCTGCCATCGCCGCATCAAGTGCTTCGGCGTCGGCGAGAGTGATCTCGAAGCCATGCTGCCGGATATGATCCGCCGCAAGCGTGAGCCGCTCGTCGGCATTACCGTGCATGGCGCTACGATAACGCTCCGCATCACCGCGAGCGGCGCAAACGAAGCCGAGTGCCGCAAAGCCATGCAGCCGACCGCCGAGGAGATCTTCAGGCTGCTGGGAGTGCTCGTGTTTGGCGAAGAAGACGACGAGTTGGAGCATGCCGTCGTAAGACTGCTCGCCGAACGCAGCCAAACGCTGGCAGTGGCCGAGTGGGCGACGGATGGCCTCGTTTCACAATGGCTGGCCGAAGGTGCAATGGACAACGAGTGCATCCGCGCCGGCATCGTGATTCACGAGCAAGGCGCCTTGACCTCGTTGTTAAAAATAGATGCGGCCGAATATGACCGCTCGTCCGCCGAAACCGCGACCGCCATGGCTCGTGCGATCCAGCGATTGACCCGCGCAACTTATGGCTTAGGCATTGCCGCGTTTCCCACGGCTGGAACGCCGGTCGCCACTGCCGCCGCGGGCCACACGCTCGACATGTCCGGCACACTGCAGGTTGCGCTCGCGACCGCGGACAACGTACGCGCGAAAGCATTTCCTATCGCCACGCATCCGTCGATCACGAAGGTGCGGTCCGCCAAACAAGCCCTTAACATGGTTCGGTTGGCAATTTTGAATCGAGAGACGCAGCAAGAAAACATTGTCCGCAGATGAACGCAGATTTACCCAGATGCAAGCCAAGAAAATGAAATGCGGATAGTGCCAAGACTTTTTGTCATTGTCTTTGTCTTTTATCGGCGAACATCTGCGTTCATCTGCGGACGAAAAACAAACGTCATTGAGAGAAACCCTTGAACCGCATCCGCCTTGCCGCCGCCGCGGTGAATCAAACGCCGATGGCGTGGGATTCGAACACCGCGCACATCGTTGCAGCGCTCGACGCCGCCCGCGATGCCGGCGTTCACGTCCTATGTCTGCCCGAGCTGTGCATCAGCGGCTACGGCTGCGAGGACATGTTCTTTTCCGCCGGCATCCAGTCGACAGCGCTCGACGTGCTTGAACGCCTCGTTCCAGAAACGCGCGGCCTCATCGCCAGCTTCGGCTTGCCGATTTTTTTCGAAGGCGCGGTTTACAACGCCGCCGCACTCGCGTGCGATGGTACGCTTTTAGGTCTTGTTTGCAAGCAACACCTGGCCGGCGACGGCATCCACTACGAGCCGCGCTGGTTCCGCCGCTGGCCCGCCGGCGTGGTGGGCCAGGTCGAAATCGGCGATCGTGAGTACCCCATCGGCGACCTGCTCTTCGATTGCGGCGGCGTGAAAATCGGCTTCGAGATTTGTCGCGACGCCTGGGTCGCGGATCGTACGGGCGCCCGCCTTGCACAGCGCGGCGCGGATATCCTGATCAATCCCAGTGCCAGCCACTTCGCTTTCGCCAAGCAGCAGATCCGCGAACGCTTCGTGCTCGAAGGTTCCCGCGCGTTTTGCGTCAGCTACGCCTACTCCAATCTCCTCGGCAATGAAGCCGGCCGCTCAATTTACGACGGCGGCACGCTCATCGCCACGAACGGCAAAATGCTCGCCCGCGGCCCACGGTTTTCATTCGCCGACTGGTTGCTCACCACGGCAATAATCGATTTGCACGCCACGCGACGTGCAAAAGCCGAGAGCTTTCCTGAATCATCTCCCCGTCCCACTTCCAATAGAGCAGACAATATCGTCGCAGATTTTACTTACGACGACGTATCCGAACCTATCGGCACGATTCAATCGATATCCGGCGTATGCAGTGTGCCACGATCGCGAAACGGAACCGCGGCGACAGTTTTTTCGGTCCCCGGCCATCCCAGCTGGGAAATCGGCGTTCATCAGAAAGAAGAAGAGTTCGCGCGTTCACTCGCCCTCGCCCTGTTCGACTACATCCGCAAGTCCCGCTCGCAAGGTTGCGTCGTTTCGCTCAGCGGCGGCGCCGATTCGTCGACCGTCACCGTGCTAGTCCATCTTCTCGCTCAGTTCGGCGGCCGCGAACTCGGTTTTGCAAGTCTAATTAACAAACTGCCGCACATTGCATCGCTGGCGAAGGCGCGGATGGATGATCGCGATCCAACGACCGCTGGTCGTGCAATCGTCGAACGGCTACTCACCTGTGTCTATCAATCCACTCGGAACAGCGGCAGCACCACGCTTAACGCCGCGAAGACTGTGGCAGCTGCCGTCGGCGCCGAGTTTTTCGAATGGAGCGTCGACGCGATGGTCGACGACTATGTCCGCACAGTCTCGCAAGCAATCGGCCGTGACCTCACCTGGCAGCACGATGATGTTTCACTCCAAAACGTTCAAGCTCGGGCCCGCGGTCCCGGCATTTGGCTACTCGCGAACATTCGGAATGCGCTCTTGCTTACCACCAGCAACCGCAGTGAAGCCGCCGTTGGCTACGCCACGATGGATGGCGACACCTGCGGCGGCCTCGCACCGATCGCCGGTATCGACAAAGCATTTTTGTTGGATTGGCTCAAGTGGATGAGCAACACCGGCCCCGCGGGCATCGGTCCACTCGTGGCGCTTTCCGCAGTCACTTGCTTGCGGCCGACCGCCGAGCTGCGTCCATCGTGCGAAGACCAAACGGATGAAGGCGATCTCATGCCCTACCGCGTTCTCGATGCAATCGAGCGGGCGGCAATTCGCGATAAGCTTCTACCGATCGAAGTGTTGGAAGCCGTCCGGCCGCAATTCCCCGATGACGATCGGCAGCAATTAGGCGTGTGGGTCGAACGATTTTTCCGCCTCTGGTGCCGCAACCAATGGAAGCGCGAGCGGTACGCCCCATCCTTCCATTTAGATGACGAGAACCTCGATCCCAAATCGTGGTGCCGTTTCCCGATTCTCAACAGCGGCTTCGAGAAAGAGCTCGTAGAGCTCCGCGATTATCTCGCGAAAGAGCAGAGGTGAAAATCATCGTCTACTGCAAGACAATAGCCGGAGAGCCACGCTCTCCGGTTCCCGGCCCGCGTGGCGGCCCGGCTATTGCTCGTACTTGCAGCACGCGGAAACGCTACTGCAACACTTCTTCGAGCGTCTTCGTCAACTTGCGCCAGCGCTTATCGACGCCTTTCTTGCTGCCGTAGTCGAACGCCTTCACGTTCGCATCTTCCTTCGTGTAGTGAAACGCGGTGATCTCGTGGCCACGATCATGAACGGCCGTGTACACGTTCGCCACATGGCGAATGTTATCGTCATCATGGACAATCGCCTCGGGCTGCTCCTTCGCCTGGTTTAGCAGAACTAGCAGCATCGCGCCTTTGTTCTGCCCCGAGGTCATCAGGATGCCGTTCTCGTAATTAACTGGCTTCGCCTTCGATAATTGGAATTTGTGCACTTCGTCTTTCGTCAGCCCACTTCCATCGAGATGCTCGGCATCGTACGGCACAAAGGTGCCGTGAGCCGCATCGCGAACGGGCAGTGCCGTTTTCGCGAAGTCATAACCGTTGCGTTCGAACTCGCGTTCGGTCGCCGCTCGGAATTCTGGCCCGCGCGAGGTCAGAACGAGCGTGCGGATCCCTAACTCCTGCGTGCGGCGCATCAGACCGGGCAAATTCGGCTGCGGCGGATGCATGTGCGATACGTCGTACAACAACCCCTGCGCCTCAATCAAGCCGTTGAACGTCGGCGACACGGCGTACTTCGATGACGGCTCGTGCGCGATCAAATATCGCTGCCATTCGAACCATTGATCGCTCCCCAGCGGCGAATCCATCGCCAGGAGCGTGTTATCGATATCGAGCACAAGCAGCACCTTCTCGGGCTTGATCTTGTGCGTATATTGCTCGACCTTCGCGCCGACTTCTGCAAAATCGTCGGCGTCGATCATCTCCCCCGCAGGGCAGCTCGCCGAATAGGAGAGAATCACGACCCAGGCCGCGACCGAATAGCCGATTGCCCGCGTCAGCGCGCGCAGAGAGAGCTTCGTTTGCATCGATGTCAATCAGGGTTGAGAATGCCGGCAATTGTGTGCTATACCGCTCTAGGATAATTCGGGGGCCGCCAATTCGCCACCTGCGAGCCGCCGGCGGCCGCTCATTAGCTGTTTTTGGGGGCCAGAAATTCCGGTTTTTGCGGTTCCGCAGACAGGTTTTGCCATGGATCAATTCCTTAAGCTCGCAATCGAAGAAGCTCGCCAAGGCCTCGCGGAAGGCGGGATTCCAATCGGTTCAGTGCTCGTGCTCGCTGGCCGGGTCATCGGCCGTGGTCACAATCGCCGCGTGCAAAAAGGCAGCGCGATTCTCCACGCCGAAATGGATTGCCTCGAAAACGCCGGCCGACTCAAACCGGCCGACTATCGCCGCGCAGTGCTCTACTCCACACTTTCGCCGTGCGATATGTGCAGCGGCACCGCCCTGCTCTACCGCATTCCACGCATCGTCATCGGCGAGAATCGCACGTTCCAAGGGCCCGAGGATTACGTGCGCTCGCGCGGCGTGCAGGTCGAAATCGTCGACGATGCAGAATGCATCCAACTGATGAACGACTTCATCGCCGCGTGCCCCGAACTCTGGAACGAAGACATCGGCGAAGTATAGAAATTCTTCCGTCGCCGTCCTAATTATAGTTGGATCCGCAAGAATCCAGACTTTGTACTTGCGCCTCCGAATTCTTGGGAATCCAGCTACCAAGATTCCGCTACAACCGACACGGCGGCTCCCCTGTGCAAACCCGCCTGTACCTCGTAATCCCACCCCCACGACTGACGCGCAGTTCCACGAGCGAACCACAATTCGGACAATAGTCCGGCTCATCCGCAAGCTGCCCCGCTTCGGATTTGCTCTGGCATCCCGCGCATCGCTTCGTCCCAGGCAGCACTTCAAGCCGCTCGGGATCAATCGGTTCTCGACAAACCTCGCACAGCACCGCGGCTTGCCAATCATCATCACTGAAATCACCAGTGTCATCACTCGGCCGAGCAACCAGCCGTTTCTCTTTACACAGCGAACACGTCATCCGCGGTGCAGCCTCAGTAAGCAGCGCGGCCACGACGTCTTCGTCGGGCTCTTTGTCTCGCCGCAACAATCCGATGAGCCGCAACCGCGCAATCGCATCCGCCGGACCGCAAACCGTCCGCCAGCCGCAGTTCAAACAGGTAACTTCGTAGGAAAACAATGGCTGATCTGAAACTGAATTCGCAAGAGTTCAGTGTGCCTCCTGCCAGGCTGAATTCTTACGAATTCAGCTCCGTCGAACGCCAGAAGTTGATG
>DATBAY010000403.1:0-3111 GCA_036271295.1 Lacipirellulaceae bacterium
TCCATCCTTTTGAGCAAGTCTTCGAGGTGGTCTAATCGATCGTTCCAAAAACGGCTGTAGTCATTCATCCAGTCGACCAGCGGCGCTAATGCACGCGGCTGGGCCGTGTAATGAGTCTCGCGTCCACTGTGGCTGGCGCGCACCAGGCCCGCGCGCTTGAGGATGCCCAGATGCTTTGATACGGCCGGCTGCGAGACACCGCCGCTGTCGGTCAACATCCGCACGGTCTGCTCCCCGTCACGGCTCAGGCGCTCGAAAAGAGCGCGGCGAGTTGGATCGGCGAGGGATTTGAACAGGGCATCGGGCGCAGATCGCCGCGCGCTACGTCGAACAACCTGCTGCGGGGTACGCCGAACAGCCTGCTGTGAATGATGTCGAATAGTTCTCATCAATTAATCCATAACTGTCTGGTTATGAGAAAAGGATAACCATGTGGTTATGGAATAACAAGTCCCGACGGCGGTATTTGACAGGATGCCGCGGATTAGGAGTTGGCGGGTGAAGGAGTCGTTACAGTTCAAATAGGGACAAGTTTCGGGTCCCTTTCACGGCTGGCTGCAAAACACTCTAATATGAATTTGCAAACCGCAAGGAGTTAAAACCGGCGAACCGAGGCGATGCGTATACCTTTCTTGCAGCAGAATTGGCCGCACGACGTCAGGAGGGATATCAAGCGCTCGTCGTCAAGTTTGGCCAGCCCCCTCAACAGACGCTCGCGCGGATTGGTCAGGAGGACGTGATTGTCGAGATTTCTGTCCAGTGGGTAGACCAAAAGCGGCGAGCACTCCGCGTGATCGCCACTGCCAACGGGCCCAGTTGTTGGAATCTGCAACGGCTGGACGAATCCATTTTGATCGAATCCGACGGCTATTAATAAATGAATCATCGATTGTCAGTAGGGCTTCTCGCCGCGCTTCATCACGAAGTCTGACTCCGGCGCGTAGACGCCGTTCACGGATGTGCCTCCGTTGTGGATTGAAGGGAACATCGGTTCCATGTTTTGCGGGAATCCGAACGTGGGCTTCGTGAGTGAATCGATCTTCTTCAATGCCTCGCCGCTTAGTGTCAAGTCGAGCGCCTTCACATTGTCCTCTAGCTGAGCCATGCGCCGAGCGCCGATGATGGTCGACGCTACGCCAGGCTGCGCCTGTAGCCAGGCGATGGCCACACGTGCGACGGTGCTGTCGTGGGCCTTGGCGATTGTCGCGAGTTCTTCGATCAGCGCGTAGGTGCGGTCGTTGAGGAAGGGTTCGAGGAAGAAGCCGCGATCGCCCTTCATCTTCCCCGCGTTCTGGCGGGTGTACTTGCCGCTCAGCGCGCCGCTCTTGAGCGGCGACCACGGCGTGATGCCCAGTTCGAATTCGAGCGCCATCGGCACGAGTTCCTGCTCGACGGTGCGTTCGAGCAGCGAGTATTCAATCTGCAGGCCGATGAACGCCGACCAGCCGCGGAAGCGCGCGGTCAGGTTCGCCTCGACGATTTTCCACGCCGGCGTATCCGACACGCCGAGATATCGCACCTTGCCGGCGCGGACGAGATCCTCGAGCGCCGCCATCGTTTCTTCGATGGGGGTGTGCATGTCCCAGTTGTGCAGCCAGTAGAGGTCGATGTAGTCGGTTCGCAGGCGCCGTAGCGATTGTTCGCAAGCCGCGACAATCGATTTTCTACCCGAGCCGCCGCCGTTGGGATCGCCGGGATAGAGGTTGCCGCTGAACTTCGTGGCAATGACGATTCGGTCGCGTTTTTCATTGTGCTGGCCGATATGGTCACCGATGATTTTTTCGGAATGGCTCTTTGTGTAGAAGTTCGCAGTGTCGATGAAATTACCGCCGAGCTCGATGTAGCGGTCAATGATCTGCTCCGATTCCTGCACGCTTGAACCCCAGCCGGCGTCTTCGCCGAAGGTCATCGCACCGAGGCAAAGCGGACTGACGCGGAGTCCCGAGCGGCCGAGTGTCACGTAGTGGTTGAGGGGCACGGTGTCTCCTTATGTGTGTTTTTATTGGCGCTACCGATCCTTGTGGGGGTCGACTTCTCGGTCAAGGATAAAGTTCGCAACGCTGTTGCTCAGGGCGTCGCAATTCCGCAGCATTTTTTGTACTTCAACCCGCTGCCGCACGGGCAGGGGTCGTTGCGGCCGATGGAGGCGGCGGGGGAGGGGTTGAGGTTTCTTCTTGCTCGGGCGAGTTCGCCCATGATTTCGGCGGCGGGGCGATGGTGCTTTAGCAGGTTGGCCATCGTCTTCATGTACGGATCGATGTGATTAAAAAATCGTTTGTAGGCGGGGCAGAGGTAGTTGAGGCCTTCTTCTCCGGAAGGGGTGCGGATGAAGCGGTGCTTGGGGCATTCGCCGTTGCAGGCGAATTTTACTTCGCAATCACGGCAATACTGGGGAAGGGTTTCGGCCTTGTCGGAGCCGAATTGCCGCTGTTGGGTTGACGCGGCCATTTCGCCCAGGGAATTGTTGAGGATGTTTCCGAGGCGATAGCGCGGATAGACGTAGTGATCGCACGAATACAGATCGCCATTGTGTTCGATGGCCATTGCGTCGCCGCACTTTTCGGCGAACACACACAGCGAGGAGCCCATTCCCATCCAGTTGCCGAGTGCCACGTCGAATAGCTGCACGAACACTTTGCCGACGTCGTGCCAGACCCATTGGTCGAAGATTTGGACGAAGAATTCGCCCAGGTCGTTTGCCTGGACGCTCCAGTCGGTGACGGGCGACGACGGGTCGCGCGGCTCGCCTGGAATGGGCGGCTCGGCCAGATCGAGGCCGAGAACTGTGAGCCGGCTTTGCGGGAGGCGTTCGACGAGCGGAATGAACTGAATGAAGCCGCTGCCAATCTGCTTGAGGAATCGATATACATCCAGCGGCTTGCGGCTATTGATGCGGTTGACAACGGTCAGCGTGTTGAAATCGACTTTGTGTTTTTTGAGCACGTCGAGTCCGCGCACGACGTCGGTAAAAGTGCCACGCTGCTGTTTGTCGACACGATAGGCGTCGTGAAGCTCGCGCGGGCCGTCGATGCTGAGGCCAACCAGGAATTGATTCGCCGAAAGGAATTCGCCCCATGCATCGTCGAGAAGGGTGCCGTTCGTTTGAATGGC
>DATBAY010000404.1:0-7542 GCA_036271295.1 Lacipirellulaceae bacterium
ACACGTTTTCGTGGTGGTGGAAGATTCTCTTTACCGCGGTCACGTTGAGCAGCGGATTTAAAGGGGGCGAGGTCACGCCGTTGTTCTTTATTGGCGCAACGTTAGGAAATACGCTCGCCCTTTGGTTGAGGGCGCCGGTTGATCTGTTCGCGGCACTCGGGTTTGTCGCGGTCTTCGCCGGGGCCACTAACACGCCGATTGCCTGCACCGTGATGGGGATCGAACTGTTCGGCGCGGAGCATGCGGTTTACATCGCGGCCGCGTGTTCGCTCGCATATCTCTTCAGTGGGCATTCAGGAATCTATCTTTCGCAGCGAATCGCTACGCCCAAACTCGAGAGAAGCCATATTCGTTCCAATATTTCGCTCGGCGAACAACGTGCGAAAGTTGGCGATCCTTAGGAACAACTCAAAAACTATTTCCGCAGGAGGAATTCACCACGGAGAGCACGGAGCAAGACAACTCATTTTTAGACAGGATTAACAGGAGCAACGGGATGGATTTCAATTTGACTTCTATTGGTTGACTTCTTAATCCTACGAATCTTGTAAATCCTGTCCAAATACTTCGTCTCTGTGACCTCCGTGTCTCCGTGGTCATTTGAAATCGGGCGATTATTCTTGCGCTGTTGCTAAGTAACCGCTACCAGCGGAGTTCGGGCAATCTTTTCTGGAGCGCTTTACTTCGCCGCGCAGACGCGATAGATTTGCCTGCGTTCGATGTGCGTTGGTGGTCGGCAGCCTGATTCTGGTTGCCGACAAACAGGGAATCCGGTGTAAATCCGGGACGGCCCCGCCGCTGTAATCGAGCACAATCGCGAAGCATTCTGAACAGGCCATTATTCGCTGCGGCGAATGAGAAGGCAGCTTGGCGACCGCTCGAGAGTCAGAAGACCTACCAACGCGTGGCATGTAGTTGGCTGCGAGGGACAGCCGCTACGAGCGAGATTCTGCACTTCACGCGCTAAGCTGCATTCGGCAGAAGTTGCGCACGGATTTCGACATGCGCGCGCTGGTGCGATATCGAGGCTTTTCCCTCGTTGAGTTGCTGGTCGTGATTGCAATCATCGGCATGATGGTCGCAATCCTGCTACCGGCGGTGCAAGCTGCGCGCGAATCCGCTCGGCGCGCAGAATGCCAAAATAACTTGCGGCAAATTGGAATCGCGCTGCACTTATTTCACGACTCGCATGGACACCTACCTATTGGTTGTACGGACAAGCGCGTGCCGCACACCAATCCGAACGGCCGGCAGTTCGCGTGGTCTGCCGATATTCTGCCGTCTTTGGAGGAAGCGGCTTTATGGAAGCAGATTGACTTTAGTCTTCCGCACGACAGCGCCGGCAATGCGGCCGCCGCAGCGACTGTTCTCAAAGTGTACTTATGCCCGAGCGCAGCACGTTTGGCCGTTGGTCGAGCGGGGTCACTGGTGAGTGATGCTACGGGCGCAACGCCGTATCTTGCTGCCGCGATAGATTACGGCGGCATCTACGGCGCTGCCCAGGTTTCGCCCGCTGCAAATGGCGTTTTTCTCTACGACCATGCGGTGAAGTTTGCAGATATCACCGACGGCGCCTCTTTTACGCTCGCCCTAGCGGAAGACACGGGCCGTGGCTGGACAATGGATGGCGAATGGATCAATGGCGAAAACATTTACGACGTAAGCAATTCGATCAACACCCAGCAACACAATGAGATTTGGAGCGACCATCCCGGCGGAGCAATGGTGTTGTGGTGCGACGGCGGTTCGACGCTGTTGGCAGAAACGGTCGACGTCGCAGTATTGAAAGCACTTTGCACGCGCGCCGGCGGCGAAATGACTAGCGACGTCAGATAAAGCGGCGATGAGTGCAACGAAAAAGGAGAGAGCGATGCGATTCAGATACAATCTGTTACTGATTACATGGTGCGCGTGCTGCCAAATTACTACCGAAGTGCAGGCCAGTACGCCACCGGGTTTCGTGAAAACGACTATCTCACTCGACGCGCCACCTGTCGGATTGGCATTTGACCAGCTTGGGAAGCTCTATGCACTGGAACAGCCCGCATTCGGCAGCAACCAGGCAATGCTACGTGTATTCAACGTCGATGGATCGCCGGCCGGAAGCTTTCCCGTGTTAGGCGCCGATCCCAGTAACTTTTTCGTCGGCGGAATGACATACGACCCCATCGCCGATCAGTTACTTGTGACCGATAACACCGCCGATGGGGAACTCTATGCGGTGAGCAAAATGGGTGCACGAGAAACCATTGCCGGCAACCTTGCCGGTGTTGCAGACGTGGCCGTGCGGAACACGGGCGAGATTTTCGTATCGACCTCCCCGTTTGGCAGCGCGGGCGCTGTATTGCAGGTCGATCGCACTAGCGGCAGTTCAACCGTGGCCTTGGGATCTCTTGGCTACGGAGCGGGCTTAGCGTTTGACGCAAACAGCAATCTTATTGTTCAAGACGCCGACACATCTACGTTTGCTGGCCGACTGCAGCGGCTGCCTATGACGACCACCGGCAGTTCGCTGACGATCGGCTCACCACAGCCGATTCTTAGCGGTATGACATCCAGCGCCGGTGTAGCGGAGGTGGGCAACGATCTTTACACGACAGGCGCGGGGGGACTTTACTATATAGGCGGCAGCCCGACGACTGAAACTTTATTCGATACGAAGGGCACTTCGTCGCAATTCGCCACGGCGATTGCCTTCGCTGCCGGCCCGCAACCGTTTCAGGCATTCGGTGGGCCAGCAGGAGGTCGGCTCGCTTACATGGCAGATTTCGGATTCGGCAGCGAGGACTCTTTTGTCACGTTGCTGACGCCTGCCGAACCGGGCGACTACAACGGCGATGGTTTGGTGAATGCGAGCGACTACACGGTTTGGCGCGGAGCGTTCGGCACAAACGACATGTGGGCCGACGGTAACCGAGACGGCATCGTCGATGCGGCTGACTACGTCATCTGGCGTGCTCATTCGGTTGCAGCAAGCTCATCATTGCCGGGGTCTGGCGAAGTTCCCGAGCCGAGCCCATTGCTTGTCGGAGTCAATCTACTGATTTCAATTGCAGGCCGTTATCGCTTGCCGCGTCGGCATAAACACGCTCAGGTAGAATAGGCCCCCAACCTAGCCAAGCCGAAAGCACGATTGCTTGAATAAGAAAGTGGCTACCGAAGGTGTAGAATCCCGAGGCGCCAAAGTCGGTGAGGATTGCGAACGCCGAGCCGAGCATTAGAGCTGCGCCGAGCGTGGCCGCCAGTCGCAGCAGCCAATGCCAAGCAAAACTCCATACGACTGCGCTCACTAATGCTAGTGCAACAACGCTGAGAGCGAACGCGACGCTCGTCCACTTATCGTCGTCGGCGAAGGGGCCGGCCTGCATGGACGTGGTTAACAGCGCCACGGCCGTCATGACCAGCAAGATATGCGCTATAGAGAATTGCCAACCGATCGAACTCCTTGTTCGCCGTCGCCAGTAGAATGATCCTCGGAAAATCCAAAGCGCGGCGAGCAACAGCGCGCCTTCAAACCCATAAAGACTTAAATACAGCCGGCATGTGGATATAAAGGTTTGCGACGCATCTTCACAAATTGCCGCCACGAACGCGGCCACGAACGCGGCCACGAACGCGGCCGTGACGGCTGGCACCCAAAGTATTTTATTTGTCCGCAGCGCCGCCCAAATGATAACGACGCTGACTTGGCTAGCAAGAAGCGCATCGCAAATAACCGCACGATAGTCCAGGAAAGCAACAGAAGTCATTAGGTTGATACGCGAAAATGCCGCTACGTCGATGCAAATCGTCGCAGCGAGAAGCAACCAGAAAATCGGCGAACGACTTCGGCTCATTGTGGTTGTGGATCTACGCGATGATTCTTGAATCTGGCGGCCACGGCACGATCCCGCTCCATTCGACCCAAGCGGCAATTAGGAGCGCTTCGAGAATAAACTCGACATTCAGCTGAACTAAAATATAGCTGCGCCCGTACGCCACACAAATCGCGACCAGCGAGCCGACCACGATATAGGCGCAAAGTCGCAGATACCAGCGAGCTACGTGCTGCGAGTTAATTACGACGCCGATGGCAATAACGGGCGGCGCGCAAACACCGCTCATCGCGGTCAGAGGCATCAATTCCCCAGCCGACCAAGTCGAACGAGCGACCAATCCGAAAAAGAGAGCTGTCATTGTGGTCCAAACCAACAACTGACCCACTGAAAACTCCCATTTGCGCGATGCTCGACGCACCGCCAGCCATCGCCACAACGTGTGCTGAAGCAGCCACAGACCTAGCAGTGTTCCCAACATCTGAACGGCAGTGCGGCAAGCGTAGTCCACAAAAGAAAAGCCGCCGAATGTCGCTAACTTGAGCCGAATCGCAGCGGCGATCCCCAGCGCGCCCATCGGCAGTACAAAGGACCACACGTCGTGGACTTGTCGAAATGCGAGCCAGATTGCGACGATTCCGATTTGTGCGAGTGTGAGGGAAGTGAGAATGGCGAGCGAGTGCCAGTCCTGCCGGCGCTCAGCCTGAGCAGTTATCCACCACACTCCAGCGAGCGTGTCGGCCGCGATCGTCGCGACCGCAAGCAGCCATGTCCTAAAAGACGGTTGATCAACCATAATAGCGGCGTTGCATGGGGAACGGCGAAGCGTCAGAATAGTCGCTTTAGCCAAACTGAGCGAGTCACATCGCAAAGCCATCGTCTTAGTCGCCACAGATGAGATCTTCTCGTGCGCAGTGATTCGCTGATCGAAAAATGTTGCCTGATCGCCAATCCAGCGGCGGGCAACCCGACGCAGTATCTCGTCGAACAGGCGTTTGACCGCAACAACATCGACTGGCGATTTATGACGTTCGAAGTCGAGGCGGATCGCCTTGGCGATGCGATGCGGGGCATTCGAGCGCTAGGATTTCATGGCGTAAAACTCGGCGAGCCTTTTCAATCGGTGGTCGCCGAACATGTCGACGAGTCGACGGAGGCGGCCCAGAAAAGTGCGTCAATCAACTGCATTACTTCCGTGGGAGAGAAGCTCGTTGGGGATAACACCGTGGTGGCGGCGTTTACTAATTTGCTGCGGCGGCAGTTCGATCCGGTTGGCCGAGCGGCGACGATCATTGGTTCGGGTCGAATGGCCCGTGTCATTGCCACGACCCTGGCGGCGGCCGGCTCGACTCCCCTTACGATCGTCAGCAGGAATGCAACCAATGGTCAGCAGTTAGTAGAAGTGATTCAACAGCAGTCCTCGGCTTCTGCGGCTTACATGCCACTAGGAACGGAATCGAACATCTTGAATGCCGACACGGCCCTGCTGGTAAACGCGACGTCGCTCGGCTCGACCAAACCGGAAGCAAAGCTGCCGATCGACGTGAATTCGCTTGGTCCGAAAATTTTGGTCACAGAAGTGGCGTACAACGTAGGGCGGACTTGGCTCACGACGCAGGCGGCGCAGCAAGGTTGCCGAATTATCGATGGCCTTTCGTTGTACGTCGAACAGACTGCTCTCGCGCTGCAAATGTGGACAGGCCTGATGCCGGACACCGTGGCGATGCGTGAGGCTGCGGAAGAATTCCTTGGGATTTAATTGCACTTCGATCTGAATGCTCGCATCGCTCTACGTCGCGACGGAATGAGACATGGCGCGGGGACTCTTCATCACGGGCACCGGTACGGGAGTCGGAAAGACTTATGTCGCGGCGCTGATCGCTCGTGCGCTTCGTAATTCAGGCCTGCGTGTTGGCGTTTACAAGCCCGTAGCGAGCGGATGCGAATTGCAACAGGGCGAATTGGTTTCGCCCGACGCGCTTTCGCTGTGGACTGCCGCCGGCGAGCCGGGAACGCTTGAAGAGGTCTGCCCGCAGCGGTTTGCGGCGCCGCTCGCGCCTCATTTGGCAGCGCGTGCAGAGGGACGGCGTGTAGACACAACGCTATTACGCCGCGGCATGGAACGTTGGCGTGAAACGAGCGATGTCGTGCTCGTCGAGGGAGCCGGCGGGTTGATGTCCCCGATCAGCGACGAGGATTACAACGCGGATTTGGCCGACGCATTTGGTTACCCGCTGATCGTCGTGGCGGCAAACGAATTGGGCACGATCAATGCCACGCTGCAGACGCTGATTGCAGCGACCACCTATGGCAACGGACTGAGCATCGCGGGCGTCGTTTTGAATTCGCCACAGCGTTTGGCGACTGACCCCAGCATCGACAGCAACCCGGATGAGCTCTCTCGGCGTTGCGTCCCGCCGTTATTGGCTCTTGTGGATCATGCGACCGGCTTTGATCGGCCGGTAGATTGGGCGAGTTTAGCGAATGCCGGCCGCAATATGACCCAATAACGCTTCGGCAAGAAGTCTCAGGCTGTGACGGCCGCTTCCTTGATTGGCCGGCGCTTTTCGGCCAGCGAAGTATCGAGCGAAAGCGTCATCGTGGTGCTCCAGCGGCCATCGCCGTCGGCGGTAATAATCCAATGCGGTTGGACGACCACCGATTGATGCACCAATTCAAAACCTGCCTCAGATTGACTGACCGTTTCGATTGGGAAAGTCCAAATATCCATTGGCAGTTCACTGGCAAGCTCGACATCCATACCCAACCAGTCGTCGAACAGGGCCAAGTAGTCGACGGATTTCAAATCGAGCTTTGCGCCAAGTTGGCCCAGCGAATTGCGGTGCACATCGTGGAAATAACGATCATCGCAACCCGCCGGCATGCCTGCGAAGTTGAATTCGACGCCAAAGTGCATTTGCTCACCTGGCGGGAGACCTTCGAGCAAGTACGCGATCTCTAACGATTGGCTACCAGCCTCTAAAGTGAGGCCCTTAGTCACGCGTGTTTGCCGCCCTGCCACGTGTCCGTTGCGTATTAGCTGAATCTGCATGCGGTTCGGATTGCGACGAAGTTTCGCTTCGAACGGCGACGAGACGAAATCGCCAAGCTCCTCAAACTGCCCGCTGCTGATCATCTCGGGCGATACGTTTGGATCGTAGAAATGATCGACGAGGCTCTTGCGTCGGTACTGATCGAACTGCAAGCGTTGATCGAGATCCTTTTGTTTGAAAATGACGCGATCATGGATACTAGCAACATCGCTTTGGGCGTCGCGCTCGCCGGCCCGCACAGAATCGTGATACGCCTCTTCGTGACGCGTAAGCGAAGCCAGCAAATTGTGACAAATCGAGCGGACATCCAGCTCATACAAGTGTCCGCCGTGCGACGGAGCAACGAGCGCCACAAGCCGATTGCTCGCGAGCCGAACTTCCGGTCGCGCGTCGAAGTTGTAGTCCTCGCTCGTCAGCTCGACCCAGGGCTGATCGCCATCGCTCATGCCGCGGCGTTCCGCTGCATCGAGCAAGTTGTCTGCCGCAATCAAATGTTGGAAAACAGCGTTTCTCAAGTGGGGTAAGTACGCGCCACCGAACGCCCCGTGCCAGTAACCGCAATTGCATTGGCCACGATAAAGCTCAGCCCGAGCCTGATCTAACAACGACTGATCTGTGAATCGACCGTTGCGCGCGTGGCCGTTTGAACCCGACTGCGACATCTCATCCAAACG
>DATBAY010000405.1:0-4626 GCA_036271295.1 Lacipirellulaceae bacterium
AATCGCAACCCAATCCGACTTCTGCTGCACCTTCCTGTACCGTGGGTCTTCGTGCTTGGGTATCTGCTGGGAGTCGCTCTCGAGCACTTTTGGCCGTTGGATGCCATCGACCAATTGGCATATTTCCAGTTCGTAGGCGGAGTGGTTCTCGGAATCGGCGTCGCGATTGCCGGCTGGGGGCTCCTGACGTTTCGGATTGCTCGCACCACCACGGTTCCTGGCGAGGCGTCATCGCGAATGGTCACGTGGGGACCGTATCGATACACGCGGAATCCGATGTACGTCGGCCTCACGATCGCCTATCTCGGCGAAGCCCTGTTGCTGCACCAACTGTGGCCAATCGTCGTTCTGCCGCTCGCAATCGCTTATGTGAACTGGGTTGTCATCCCGCTCGAAGAATCGAAACTTCAAGAAGCCTTCGGCGACGATTATGTTCAGTACCAAGCCCGCGTCCGCCGCTGGGTGTAAACCTCCCTCGCCCTCCGGGAGCACCACGACTTTTAAAGCGTGGCGCGTGATTATCGCGCTAATCTTCGCCTCTCGCTCGAGCAGCTCCCGCCGCCACGACTCCGATTGCGATCAGAAATAACGTGGCAGGCTCTGGCACCGGCACGCTGCCACCAGCAACGGACGCGTCTGAAGCACCACTGCCAAATGTCTTCCCAAACCGGGCCCGCCACGCCGAGTAATCTTCGCCCGTGATACTGCCGATCGTGGCCACTTCGTTTTGCAACGGCACGCCTTTTCGCCAGACCACATAATCCGCCGCGTCCACGACACCGTTCCCGTTGTAGTCGCCCGCCACGCCAGTAGACGTAGCCGGCGCGATCACGATCGATATGCCGCCCGTGTTGTCGCCTAGAGCGTTATCCGGAACGACAAAGATCAGCGTCGTTGCTGTCGCGAATGAGCGCTGAAGTTTCACCGTCCCCGTATAACGCCCGCCGGGCGAATCGAAAATCTCGTTTGCAAATCCCTCCTTCTCCGCGTTGTTGAACGCCGCGTCCGCGGAGCCGAAACCCGGCAATTGGGCCGGCGGCGTAATCGCGCCCGAGAACAACTGCGGCAGCGACGCGTCCGTGGCCGCCGCGCTATCGAACACCATGTAGTCGGTCGCCCAAGGATAATTGTAGGACCACGCTGTATAGATCTGCCCTAGCTGTCCGCCTGTTAAGGTTGAAAACTGTGCGGCGGCTAGCGTTGGGTTCGTTAGCCGAAACGTGTAGGTTCCCGGCTGGATCGTGTATTCCAACAGCGCGGTCGCGCCGCCCGTAAAAAACGGCTGATACCAAAAATCTTGGCCGGTTCCGCCGTAATCAGCAGCGCCATCCTGCGTGCCGCTGATATTGATGATCGCCGTGTTCGCGGGCAAATTGGTAGTGATAACGCTACCAGCGAACGCACGATTCCCGATTAGCAGGGTAACCGCGAAAACATATGCTAAACGTTGCATAGAACCAGCCTCCCACCCTAAACCAGATTTGCAATAATTCGACGCGTTTGAATCAACGTCGAGACTGATCGCTTGTGGATTCAACTACGAATTTGCGGCTTGATCAAACTTGTACGACTTCGGCCGCCGAATCATATCAAATTCGCTCGGATTACAATGCAGTGCGACAAAAACGGTCGCGACGCGCATGGTGCAAAATTTATGACAGCATTACGTGCATTCCGCGGCCTCCTGTAGAATGGCGGCGACATAAGGGGCACGATCGGCTCGATCGCATAAATGCTCGATCATGGGGGCTTCGCCGACGAATCAGCAATTCGGGAGACATAGGTGATTCTCTTCAATGCCAAGGATGACTCATTCGGCACGGCAGCTCATACGATGCTTCACAGCTTCGCCCCTTTTTTGGCGGTGATCGTGCTGTCATTTGTCCTTACACCGACTCGCCCCGCTTATGCTCAATTCGGTTTTCTCTACACATGGACTAATCCGGTCGGCGGAAGTTATCCCGTCGGTTCCAACTGGTCGCCGTTTGGAGTGCCGGATGCAAGTAACGAAGGAGCAGATTTCAATCTCAACGCAACCTACAACGTTCAGCTGGCGGACAATTACTCAGTAGGCACTCTGAACGTCTCCAGCGGAACCGTTACATTCGCGTTTCAACCCGCCGGCTTTCTCGGTTCGGCGTATAAGTACACCACGGGCGGGTTGAACGTTATTCCCGGGTCGGGCGGCAGTGCAACGCTTGTAGTACAAGACGGCGACGTCGCGGTTAGTGGGAGCACGATCGTCGGCGACAGCGGCGCGGCGAATCTCTTCTTGCAAGGCGCGAACCTGACAAGCAGTACTGCAACCCTCGGTATAAGCTCAGGTTCTGCGGGCAATCTTTCGATCAACCCTATAAGTACCTGGTCAAGTACGGCGAGTGTTGTGCTAGGGGACTCGGGCCAGGGCCAACTCGATATGACCGCCGGTACCCACGGAAGTATTATTGGCGGAACATTCGTCGCACAGAGCACTGCCACGACAGCGGGCGCGACGCTGGGCCAAAGCCTCGGCGGCAGCGGCACCGCCAACGTCGCCGGCTTTTGGAGCACCGGAGATTTGACTGTTGGAAACGCCGGCGCAGGCGTGATCAATCTCCTTGGTACGACAATTACCTTTCCGTTTCCACTGAGCTCTGTTGGTCACCTCACCAGCGCCAACGCGAGCATCGCAGCGCAACCAGGCAGCTCAGGCAGCGTGAATGTCACGGCAGCGGTCTTTAGTGGGCTCAACCTCCTCGCAAGTGATTGGAATGTGACGGGTAGTCTCGCCCTCGGCGGCACGAACAACGCGGCCGGAGGCGCCGGCACCCTTTCGATCGGTCCAACGAATTCCGTGATGGTGGGGTCCAACTTGAAAGTCTGGGCGGGCGGGACGATCGCGCTGACAGAGCACGGCATACTCAACGTCACCGGCGTGGCGAACCTGGGCGGCGACTTGAAATTCAATCTGAGCGCGACGCCCGATCCCCATGCCGGCAACACATTTCCAATCCTTTCAGCGACTGGCGGCGTCTCTGGCACGTTCGCCGCGACCATGTTGCCCACGCTCGACCCCGGACTTTCCTGGAACGTGGTATATTCCGCAACGAGCGTCTCATTGGCCGTTGTCTCTGGCGTGCCCGGCGATTTCAATGCTAATGGCGTCGTCGATGCGGCCGATTACGTCGCTTGGCGCAACAACGTCGGCTCCACGACCGCACTACCCAACGATTCCATCGGCGGCACGATTGGCCCCGCCCAATTTAACGAGTGGCGTTCCCACTTTGGTCAAACCAGTGGCAGCGGATCGGGCACGATTGCGGCGGACGGTGCAGCAGTGCCCGAACCGACAGCGCCCCTCTTGTTAATTGCAGCCGTAATGTGCTTGTTCAATTCGCGTCGCATTCGGGAACTCAGTCCTTCGCCGCTTCTTTCGCCCAAGTGTCGCGTAGCGTCGATGTGCGATTGAACACCGGTTTGCCCGGTTTTGAGTCGACCGGGTCGGTGAAGAAATAACCTAGCCGTTCGAACTGGAAGTGTTCGCCGGGCTTCGCGGCGGCGAGCGATGGTTCGAGCTTTGCATCGGAAACGATTTCGAGCGAGTTCGCGTTGATGTTATCAAGAAAAGTTTTGCCCTCCGGCGCATCATCCGGATATTCAGTCGCGAACAAATGGTCGTAAATCCGAATTTCGGCGCTTACCGCTTGCGGCGCGGCAACCCAATGAATCGTCCCCTTCACCTTGCGGCCATCCGGCGCGTTTCCGCCACGTGTCGACGGATCGTAGGTGCAATGCAGTTCGGTAATCTTGCCATTCGCATCCTTCACCACCTCGGTGCATGTGATGAAATACGCATACCGCAGGCGCACCTCGCGGCCGGGAGCGAGTCGGAAGAACTTTTTGGGCGCAATTTCCATGAAGTCATCGGCCTCGACGTACAGCTCGCGCGCGAACGGCACTCGTCGTGTGCCCATTTCCGGCTTTTGGGGATGGTTCGCCGCCTCGAGTTGCTCGACCTGCCCTTCCGGATAGTTGGTAATCACGACTTTGAGCGGTCGCAGCACGGCCATCACCCGCGGCGCTCGCTCGTTGAGATCCTCGCGGATTGCATCTTCGAGCCAGGCCATGTCGATCGTGCTGTTGAATTTCGCCACGCCGATGCGCCCACAAAACGCGCGCATCGCCTCCGGTGTATAGCCGCGGCGGCGCAGGCCGCGAATGGTGAGCATCCGCGGGTCGTCCCACCCGCTCACGTGCTTCTCTTGTACAAGCTGCAGCAGCTTCCGCTTGCTCATCACCGTGTAGGTAAGGTTGAGCCTAGCGAATTCGATTTGCTGCGGGTGGTGAATCTTGAGCGCGTCGCAGAACCAGTCGTACAGCGGGCGGTGGTTTTCGAATTCCAACGTGCAGATCGAATGCGTGATGCCTTCGATCGAATCGCTTTGGCCGTGCGTGTAATCATACGACGGATAAATGCACCACTTGTCGCCGGAGCGATGGTGCGACGCGTGCTTGATGCGGTACATCACGGGGTCGCGCAGATTGATATTCGGCGACGCCATGTCGATCTTCGCGCGCAGCGTCTTCGACCCGTCCGGGAAATCCCCCTTGCGCATCTTGTCGAACAGCTCCAGGCTCTCCTCGATC
>DATBAY010000406.1:0-4508 GCA_036271295.1 Lacipirellulaceae bacterium
GTCGTCGTCGCGCGCAGCAGATCGATCACGATCACCGCGCAGCCCGCCAAATCTTCCGCCGCCACCTGCGTCGGCAAATTATAAACTTTCAACTCTTGAACCGGCATGTAATCATCTCTCGCTAAAACTTCTACCTGACCTCTGTGTCCTCCCTGTACACCGTGGTTAGAATCTGCTGCATGCCCGTTGACAAGTCATCCGATCGAGTTCGCCAAATGTTTGGCCGCATTGCCGGCCGTTATGATTTTTTGAATCACTTGCTCTCGCTCGGCATCGACCACTACTGGCGTTGGCGAACCGTACGACTCGTCCCGCCCGCCGGCGAACTCCCAATCCTCGATGTCTGCACCGGCACCGGCGATCTCGCCCTCGCCTACGACCGCGCCGCCGGCCGCAAAACGCAAATCGTCGCCGGCGACTTCTGCGTCGAAATGCTCGAAATCGGCCGCGCCAAAGCGACCAAAATCGGCGCCGACTCCCGCATCGAATTCATCGAAGCCGACGCCCAAGCGCTACCCGTCTCCAGCGACGCCTTCCAAATCGTCTGCGTCGCCTTCGGCCTCCGCAACGTGGCCGACACCGACCAGGGCCTCCGCGAAATGACGCGCGCCTGCGCCCCCGCCGGACACGTCGCCGTCCTCGAATTCTCGACGCCTACCTGGCAACCCTTCAAGTCAATCTACGGCTGGTACTTCCGCAACATCCTCCCGCGCATCGGCCGCCTTTTCGCGCGCCACGCCGGCGACGCCTACGAATACCTCCCCACCAGCGTCGGCGAATTCCCGCAGGGCGAAGCACTCGCCGACCGCATGCGAGCCGCCGGCCTCGCAGAAATCCGCCGCTATCCCCTCACTTTCGGCGTAGCTACACTTTATGTAGGGAAGAAGCAAATGACGAAACCCGAATGACGAATGTCGAATGGGATGATTTCGTCATTCGTCATTCGTCATTTGTCATTTCTTAAATGTCCCACCCCATCGTTCTTGGCATCACCGGCGCCAGCGGCGCAATCTACGCCGTCAGGCTGCTCGAAGTCCTGCGTTCCGCCGGCCGAGACGTCCATCTATCCATCAGCCCCTCCGGCGGCGACGTCATCCGCCAAGAGCTGAAGGCAAACATCGACCTCTACGCGTTCGACGACGCCTCACTGCAAGAAATAAAAATTGCCGGCGTCCAATTCGCCCAACTCCCTACCAACGAAAAACGCGGCGCACTCCACTACTACCACTACCAAGATTTCATGTGCTCCATGGCCAGCGGCTCATTCCTCACCGCCGGCATGGTCATCTGCCCCTGCAGCGGCACCACACTCAGCGCCGTCGCCGCCGGAGCCGCCAGCAACCTCATCCAACGCGCCGCCGAAGTCCATCTAAAAGAACGCCGTAAGCTGATCCTCGTCCCCCGCGAAACGCCTCTTTCCGTCGCCCACATCGACAACATGCGCCGCGTAACCGACGCCGGCGCCGTCGTTCTCCCCGCATCGCCCGGCTGGTACCACGGCGTGCAGTCGCTCGCCGACCTCGTCGATTTCGTGGTCGCCCGCATCTGCGATCAACTCGACGTCGAACACTCGCTCACCAAACGCTGGGGAACAAAGTAAATAACCACGGAGGCACGGAGTACACGGAGATAAGACAATGCAGGAACACTAATCTGCGCTAATCCTCACTAATCGAAGATCGCGAGTAGAAGGCTGACGGTCGATTTCTACCTTCTTTGATTCATTAGCGATCATTAGTGTAAATTAGTGTTCCCTCTCCGTGCCCTCCGTGCCTCCGTGGTCAATCTTCTTACTCGTGTTCAAAACGATCCGCCACCTTCTCGAACTCATCCGCTTCAGCCACACGCTGTTCGCACTGCCGTTCGCAATGCTTGCGGCAGTGATGGCGTGGCGGCTCAGCGGATTTCGGTGGCTCGACCTGGTTGGCATTCTGCTATGCATGGTCGCGGCCCGTAGTTTTGCGATGGCGTTCAATCGGCTCGCCGACCGCAAGTTAGATGCAAGCAACCCACGCACCGCAGGCCGACATCTGCCAGCTCACATTTTGAGCGTGCCACAAGTTACGCTGTTCGCAGCCGTGTGTGCAGCGGGATTCATCGCCAGTACGCTTCTATTCTTTCCAAACCGATTGCCGCTATATCTCTCCATACCAGTCCTCGCATTCTTAGCCGGCTATAGTTTTGCCAAACGCTTCACATCGCTCGCCCATTTCTGGTTGGGAACGGCCCTCGCCCTGTCGCCTATCGCAGCATGGATTGCGATCCGTGGTGAAGCGGTTCTCGCCCATCCTACCGATCTGCTGCCCGCGCTCGTTCTTGGCGGCACGGTACTCACCTGGGTCGCCGGCTTCGACATCATCTACGCCTGCCAGGATTACGAAAACGACAAACAAGCGCGGCTCAATAGCGTTCCAGTCGCGCTTGGCATCCCGCGCGCACTGCGACTCGCGGCGGTTTGCCACGCGCTCACGATCGCATTCCTTGCGTGCCTGCCGCTTGTGTATCCGCCGTTCCATTGGGTGTTTTGGACCGGCGTGCTGGCGGTCGCGGTGCTGCTGTTGTACGAACATTTGCTCGTGCGGCCGGATGATCTTTCTCGCGTGAATGCCGCGTTTTTTAATGTGAATGCCGTCATCAGCATCGGGCTCTTTCTGGTTGGCAGCCTGGACCTATTGGTGGGTGGCCGGTGATACTAGAGTGTCTCACTAATTGCGTGCTTCTTCTGGTCCCCTCCCCTTCGACGGGGAGGGTTAGGGAGGGGTGACGCGGAGTGAGCAGAAGAAGAGATCGACAAAATTGCGGGAAGCCCCCTCCCCAGCCCTCCCCGCCGAGGGGAGGGAGCCGGAAGATTCTTACTACTACAACATCGAACGAAACCTGCCGACCGTTAAACGTCATTTATGCTCCGCACCTCATCCCCAATCCTGAAACCCATCCGCGATAAAGTCGAAGCCGGCGAACGCCTTTCGTTGGAAGAGGGCTTGGTGCTCGAGTCGCCCGAAGCCCCGCTCCCCGAAGTCGGCGAGCTCGCCAACTTCGTCCGCGAACGCAAAAACGGCAACGCCGCCTACTACAACATCAACACGCACCTCAACCCCACGAACGTGTGTGTGTATCGCTGCGTGTTCTGCGCGTTCCGCTCCGACCTGCGTGACCCCAAGGGTTACCTCATGAGCGAGGACCAAATCCTCGCCCGCGGCGGCGAGGCCGTCGAAAATGGCTGCACCGAAATGCACATCGTCGGCGGCCTGCACCACCAGAGCAAATACGACTACTACTTGGGCGTCATCCGTCTGCTGCACGACGCGTATCCCGAGCTCCACCTCAAAGCCTGGACGCCCGTCGAAATCGATTGGTTCTGCCGGCTCGCCAAAAAATCAGTCCGCGAAATCCTGCGAGACATGGTCGACGCCGGCCTCGGCAGCCTCCCCGGCGGCGGCGCCGAAATCTTCCATCCCGAAGTTCGCAACGAAATCTGCGAGCACAAAGCCGACTCGCGCCGCTGGTTCGAAGTCCACCGCACCGCCCACGAGCTCGGCCTCAAAAGCAATTGCACCATGCTCTACGGCCACATCGAACAGCCGTACCACCGCATCGACCACCTCATCCGCCTGCGCGAACTGCAAGACGAAACCGGCGGCTTCCAAACCTTCATCCCGCTCGCCTTCCACCCAGATAACACCGGCCTCTCCCACATCAAGAAGCCCAGCAGCCTGATGGACCTCCGCACGATGGCCGTCAGCCGCCTGATGCTCGACAACGTGCCCCACATCAAAGCGTATTGGATCATGCTCGGCATCGGCACCGCCCAAGTCGCCCTCGCCTACGGAGCCGACGACCTCGACGGCACCGTCCGCCACGAACTCATCTACCACGACGCCGGCGCAACAACGCCCGAAGTTCTCTCCGTCGAAGCCATCCGCCGCCTAATCCAAGAAGCCGGCCGCGACCCCATCGAACGCGACACGCTCTACCACCGCGTAGAACGCGAAGGCACCCACTGGCAAGCGGGCGCGGCAATCACCGCCGGTGCCTAATTCGCCCCGCCAATCTCCCCGTAGCTGGATTCGCAAGAATCCGGCCCTCATGCTTTCCTCCGCCTTTTCCGATTCTCTTCTTTTTCCGGTTCCCTCATCTTGGACGGGGAGGGTTAGGGAGGGGTGATTCTTCGATCTGTTATCAGCTTATCGCACTTCAAACAGGAGCTGCCGCTCCAGATTCCCCATTGCTTCCCTCGATTGACTCAAGCACAACATTTGCTGCCCGAGCAAGAACCGGATGAGTTTGTTGAATAAATCGAAGATCATCGGCTGATAACGGAAGCAACTGAATCAGCGCCAAGTTGCTGGGAGATGGCACTGTCTCGCAACGGGCAACTGTCCCAAGTTGCTCGAGAATTTCTTCGCCGCGATATCCAACTGCTCCTCGCGCAACCAAGTCAGCAACATACAACCCAAGAGCAAATCCCGAGTAAACGTGATAGCAGTCAGTTTTATTCATGCGCCACC
>DATBAY010000407.1:0-3481 GCA_036271295.1 Lacipirellulaceae bacterium
TCCACCGTGAGCCAACCATCGTAGCCGGTTTTGGCGATTTCCGAGAGCGTCGCCGCGAAATCGATTGCGCCTCGCCCCGGCACCAGGTGCTGATGTACGCGCGTGGGGGCGATGTCTTCGAAATGATAGTGCACCGTGTGCTCGGCCATCTTCGCGATCCAATCCTGCGGATCTTCACCAACGCAGTAGGCGTGGCCCACATCGAAATTGAGACCAATCATCGGCGAATCGATACGGCCGACGAATTCTAAATACTGGTCGAACTTTTCGATAAGCAGTTCAGGCTCCGGCTCGATTAAAATTGGCGTGCTAAGCTTTTCGGCGACTTCGACGCACGGCATCAATTCCTCGTAAAACACGGCGGCGCCCGCGGCCCAAGTTTGCCCCGGAGCCAACGGCCCGCCCGGCTCCGTGGTAATGTGCGGCGCTCCAAGATCGTACGCCAACTGCACCGCCCGCTTCGTGTGTTCGCGCCGAATCGCACGGTAGTGCGGATCGGGCTCGATCCAGCTGGGATGCCAATACGGCTGCCGCGGGTCGGCTACGGCGTTCATCATGAACGCGTTGATATTCGAGATCGCCAGTTGGTGCTTCGCGAGCGAGTCGCGAATCGCTTGCTTCTGCACCTCGAGCAGTCCGGCTGGCCAGGCATGGGGCACGTCGGCGAGCAGCTCGATGCCGGTATAGCCCAGCGCCGCCACGCGCGCGATCGTCTCGTCGATCGGGTAACGCAAGTAGGCGTTTGAACTGAAAGCGAGTTTCATTACAGATGTCTCACGCAAAGGCGTGAAATCTCTTACTTTCGATTTTCCCGCCACACCGGATCCAGATGCGAGTCATCCGCCTTCGGCCAACGAGTGAGCGTCACCTTCTGCCGCGTGTAAAATTGGATGCTCTCGCTACCTTGGATGTGCAAGTCGCCGAAGAACGATCGATTCCAACCCGTGAACGGGAACCAGGCCATGGGAGCCGGAACACCGACGTTGATTCCGATCATGCCGGCGTTGAAATGCTGCTTGAATTGCCGGGCCGCGTAACCGCTGCGAGTGAAAATCACGGCGCCGTTACCGAACTCACAGTCATCGCCGATCGCGAGCGCTTCATCGAGATCGTTCACGCGAACGACACCGAGAACAGGTCCGAATATCTCTTCTTTCCAGACCCGCATCGACGGCTTCACGCGATCGACGACGCTCGGCCCAAGCAAGAAGCCATCCGATTTGAATTCGCGACGGCCGTCGAGCGCGACGTTGGCGCCATCGCTCTTGGCGATATCGAGATAGCTCGCAACTTTGTCGCGATGTTCGGCGCGAATCACCGGACCCATGTCGACGCCTTCATTGCCGTCCGTCGGCCCAACGCGCATCTTACCCGCATAGTCGACGATTCCTTGCACCAGCGGATCGCCCGCCTTGCCAACTGCCACGGCCACGCTGCCGGCCATGCAACGCTGGCCGGCGCACCCGTAAGCACTCGCCGCGAGTTGTTTCACGGTTTGGTCCATATCGGCATCGGGCATGATGATGAGATGGTTCTTTGCGCCGCCGGCCGATTGCACACGTTTGCCATTCGCGGTGCCGCGTTCGTAAATGTATTTCGCAATCGGCGTGGAACCGACAAACGAAATCGCCGCGACCTTGGGATGGTCGAGCAGTGCATCGACGCATTCCTTGTCGCCATGCACGATATTGAAAACGCCATCGGGCAGTCCCGCATCGGCCAACAACTCGCCCAGCCTGACGGCCGAGAGCGGCACCTTTTCGGATGGCTTCAGTACGAACGTGTTGCCGCAGGTGAGCGCAATCGGGAACATCCACAGCGGCACCATGAACGGGAAGTTGTACGGTGTAATGCCGACGCACACCCCGACCGGGTGACGGATTGCCTCCGCGTCCACGTCCGTCGCGATGTTCGGCAGGATCTCGCCCATGATGAGGCTTGGTATTCCACAGGCATATTCGACGACTTCGATGCCGCGATTGACCTCGGCCCGCGCTTCGGCCAGTGTCTTGCCGTGTTCGCGCGTGACGAGAGCCGCGAGTTCCTCAAAATTCTGCTCAAGCAGCGTCCGGAAGCGGAACATCAACCGTGCTCGCTCGACGACCGGCGTATTGCTCCACGCTGGCAAAGCGGCCGCAGCCGCCTCAACGACCTCCCCGGTTTCCTCCGCGGTCGCGTAACCGACACGCCCTATTACCTTGCCGGTGGATGGATTAAAGACGTCGCCAGATCGTTTCGCTTTGAGTTCTGTCCATTTGCCGTTCGAGAGCATGGGGACCGCTTCGATCGACGGCGCGGTTGTCGTTGCCATATTTTCGCCTTCCGGTCATGGGCGGACTGGCCGCCGCTGAGACTTCGTAACTCGTGGGCCTCTGGCCCACTGTATCCCTGTGATTCCAACCTGTTATATTAGCAGTTTCTATTCAGACAGTCAGCCGCGATAGCCGGCCCGCGAAGGTCGGCGGCTAATCGCTCAGGCACGTAAGCAAGCACGAGGTTTCCCATGCCCCGCATTGTTCGTGGTGGTTTGATTCAGGCGACACTTTGCGAACCCGCCACGTCGCCGGTCGAAAAAATCAAAAAGGCGATGATCGACAAGCACGTCGCCATGATCGATGACGCAGCCAAAAAGGGTATCGAAGTCATCTGTCTGCAAGAGCTCTTCTACGGCCCGTACTTCTGCGCCGAGCAGGAAATCAAATGGTACAATCTGACTGAGAAAGTGCCCGAAGGTCCGACCACCAAGCTCATGATGGACCTGGCGAAGAAGCACAAAATGGTCATCGTCGTGCCGATGTACGAGGAGGATCTGCCAGGTGTGTACTACAACACGGCCTCGGTGATCGACGCCACCGGCGAGTATCTCGGCAAGTTCCGCAAGATCCACATCCCGCATTGCAACCCGGGCTTCTGGGAGAAGTTTTACTTCCGCCCCGGGAACCTCGGGTACCCGGTCTTCGACACGAAAGTCGGCAAAGTCGGCGTTTACATTTGCTACGATCGCCACTTCCCCGATGGCGCCCGCTGCCTCGGCCTCAACGGCGCCGAAATCGTCTTCAACCCCTCGGCCACCGTCGCGGGCCTCAGCGAATATCTGTGGAAACTCGAACAACCGGCCCATGCTGTCGCCAACCAATACTTTGTTGGCGCAATCAATCGGCCGGGCTGGGAAGAGCCCTGGCGCATCGGCGAGTTCTACGGCCAAAGCTACTTCGTCGACCCCCGCGGCCAGTTCATTGCCCAGAGCGACAAGCGCGACGAGGACGATCTCGTCATCGCCGACATGGACTTCGACATGATCCGCGACGTCCGCAACGTGTGGCAATTCTTCCGCGACCGCCGGCCGGAAACGTATGGCGCGATTACAGCACTCTAATTCTTTAGACAGGATCAACAGGATTTACCGGATCGGATTCGTGATTTTCCATCCGGCCGATCCTGTAAATCCTGTCAAAGACAGCCTTCCTGCCCACGCGCCGAC